>JANLSY010000344.1:0-2287 GCA_031362665.1 Sphingomonadales bacterium | reverse complement strand
AGTTGGTTCTCACCGCGGGCGAGATGCGTTGCATAGCGCACGTCGCTGCCCAGTTCGGGTTTACCCATTGCTTCGGCCAACCGCTGCCAGAGCGAATCCTTATTCGCCCCGATCATATATTCGCCGTCCTTGCAGATATAGACATTCGATGGCGCGATGCCCGGAAGGATGGAGCCGGAGCGTTCGCGGATCAGGCCTTCATGGGCATATTCGGGCACCAAACCTTCCATCACCTGCAGCACGCTTTCGTAAAGCGCGGCATCCACGACCTGCCCTTGTCCTGTCCGGTTACGATGATGCAGCGCCGCAAGGACGCCCATGCAGCCGTACGTCGCGGTCAAAGTATCACCAATCGACACGCCCATCCGGCTCGGCGGACGGTCGGGCTCGCCGACGATATAGCGCCAGCCACCCATTGCTTCGCCAATCCCGCCAAAGCCCGCGCGATCCGAATAAGGGCCGGTCTGGCCATAGCCCGACATGCGCGCGATAATCAGACCGGGATGTTCGGCAAGCAAGATTTCCGGCGCAAACCCCCATTTTTCCATTGTCCCGGGCTTGAAATTTTCGATCAGTATGTCGGCGGTCGCTATAAGCTTGCGGACCAGTTTCTGTCCCTCGGGGATGCGCAAATTGGCCGACACCGATTTCTTGTTTCGTGCCAGAACTTCCCACTGCACCTTGTCCTTGCCCTGACCCCAGACGCGCATCGGGTCGCCTGCGCCCGGCGGTTCGACTTTGATGACTTCAGCGCCCATATCGCCGAGCAGTTGGCCGCAAAAAGGGCCTGCCAGAAGCTGACCCATTTCAATTACGCGCAGGCCCTTTAATGCACTCACTCGGCGGCCTCCAATGTTGTCCAAACGGGCTGCACCGGTGCGGTCAGACCGGTTTCCGCTTCGCAATTGGCACGCAGCTGCTCAATACCCGGGCCGTAGTTGAACAGTGGTAGTTCACCTTTTTCGCCGCGCATTTTCGCGCGCAGTGCTTCGGTTGCGACCAAATCGACAACACCTTCGTCACTTGCGATGACGCCGTAATCTTTGGCGCCGCTCGCGGTGACAAGTCCCTGAATGATTTCCTTGCCGACCAGCGCTGGGTCGCGCGCAAGCGGGTCGCCCCAGCCGCCGCCGCCCCAAGTGATGAAATGCAACTGGTCGCCTTCATCGACATGCACTTCCTCGACCTTGTTGCCGATAATATGGGTAGTACCATCGGCTTTCTCCAAAATCTTACGTGCGCGCTTGCCGGGTTCGCCGCCGTTGACACCCCATGGCGGCACAAACCAGCGGTCATCGTGGATTGAAATCGTACCGGCTGCCAGGAAGCGATAGGTCATATGGATGCCATTGCCGCCGCGATGCAAACCGGCGCCGCCACTGTCTGGCTCGGTTTCATAACGCTCGATAATCAGCGGAAAGTACCGTTCCAGAAACTCATTGGGCACATTAGTGAAACCGGGCCAGAGCGAGTGGCCATCCGGCCCGTCGCCCATCGGACGTCCGGGAATGCCGCCAAAGCCGATCTGGAACAGCTGGAACCATTCGCCTTTTTTGTCATTGCCTGAATAGAACAGATGCGGACTTGAAGAAAAACCGGCCGCATTCAGGAATTCCGGTGTTTTTTGGCCGAGCAGCCCACCTAGAATATCGAAAATGCGGCCCAGCGCATGGGTGCGACCCGAGAGCGCTGCAGGGAATTTGGGTTTGAGGAGCGAACCTTCGGGAATCCGCACGTCGATGAGATCGTAAAAGCCGTCGTTGAACAGGATTTGCGGATCAAAGACCATGATCATGTAGATACCGAAGAACATCTTGAACATATTTTCGTTGAGGAAAAAGTTGATCGATGCCTGACTTTGCGGATCGGTTCCGGCAAAATCGAGCACGACCTTTTCGCCTTCGCGCCACATCGTGCATTTGATCTTGTAAGGGCCTGCGCCCATGCCATCGTCGCAGATATAGTCTTCAAAGCTTACCGGCTCCTCACCGATAGCCATTGCGATCAGCTGTTTCATTGCCCGGTGGTTGCGCGCCAGAAGCTCTTGTGTGGCGGAGATATAGACGTCGTCGCCAAAACGCGCGGCCATTTCGATGACCCGGCGCGCGGCAACGCGGCATGCGGCAACTAGCGCGTTCAAATCCGCCTGACACCAATCGGGCTTGCGCGTTTGGTGCATGACGAGCTTCATCAAGTCGTCATTATACTCGCCTTTCTTCCAGATTTTGACCGGCGGGATCCGCACGCCTTCTTCAAAGATCGAACGCGCATTAATCGGCATTGAGCC
>JANLSY010000342.1:0-5641 GCA_031362665.1 Sphingomonadales bacterium | reverse complement strand
GTCATGCGGGGGAGGGGGAGGTTTAGCTTCCCGGCCGCGTCGCGATAATGGAAGCGGCCTTTGTAGGTTACGGCGTCCCATGCTTCACCGCGTGTGAGCAATTTTGCACCATTTAGTGTTGCTTGCACCGCGATCGTGTTCGCCATCGACGCTGTATATTTTTGCGTTACCATGGGCGCGCCGGATTTGGCGATTCCTGCCTTCTCAAACGCGATGCGGTCGAGTGGCGCGTCGGGCGTACCTTCTTCCGGTGCGAGCAGGAATGCCTCATGGTCGAGGCCGAGCGAAGCGATGCCGCAAATGGCGGGGGCGGTAATGACATTGGTCGCGTCTAGCCGACCGCCCAAGCCGACTTCGACGATGCACGCATCGGCAGATGTACGGGAAAAGGCCAGGAAGGCGACGGCGGTGGTGACTTCGAAGAAGCTGGCCTCCAAACCCTCCGCTTGGTCGAGCACTTCGGAGAGCAGCCCTGCAAGCGGTGCATCGTCGATCAACTTGCCAGCCACGCGGATGCGCTCGTTGAATCGCACCAGATGTGGGCTGGAATAGACGTGGGCGGTCAGCCCCGCCGCTTCAATTGCCCCGCGCAGGAAGGCACAGGTCGATCCCTTGCCATTGGTGCCCGAGACATGGAAAACCGGCGGCAGGTTCTGGTGCGGATTGCCGAGGCGTTCGAGCAACGAAGCAATACGTTCCAGACCCAGCACGTCGCGCCCCGGCGAGAGCATGGTCAGCCGGTCAAGCTGCGCCTGTACGGCGGGGTCGTTGGAGATTGCGTGGTCGGCCACTTTAAATTGCGGAGAATTAAGCCGCCTTCTTCACCGGCGCCAGATAGCCAACTAGCTTTGACAATGTCTCGCGCAGTTCGTGCCGATGCGTCACCATATCGACCATGCCATGCGCCAAAAGATATTCCGATGTCTGAAACCCTTCCGGCAGTTTTTCACGGATGGTCTGCTCAATAACGCGGCGTCCGGTGAAAGCCAAAGTCGCGCCGGGCTCGGCGATGTGTACATCGCCGAGCAAAGCGTAACTCGCCATCACGCCGCCTGAAGTCGGGTCGGTTAGCACAACGATGTAAGGAAGCCCTGCATCTTTAAGCATGGACAAACCGACGGTCATGCGGGGCATTTGCATCAGGCTGAGAATGCCCTCTTGCATCCGCGCTCCCCCGGAGGCGGTAAAAATGATGAACGGGCATTTCGCTTTGATCGCCGCCTTGACCGCGTCGATGAACGCTTCGCCCACCGCCATGCCCATCGATCCGCCCATGAAGGCGAAGTCCTGCACGCTGACGACGACGGTCTGGCCATCGATTTCGCCCTTGGCAGAAATCATCGCATCAGTTTCGCCGGTGGCGAGGCGCGCGGCCTTGATGCGGTCGGTGTATTTCTTGGTGTCCTTGAATTTCAGCGGGTCTTCGCCAACGATTGGCGGTTTCAGGACGTCGTAGCTGTCGTCATCAAACAACGCGGCGAAGCGTTCCGCCGGGCCGATGCGGCCGTGATGGTCACATTTCGGGCAGACCGACTGATTTTCCTCGAATTCCTTGAGGAAAATCATCGCGTTGCAGCCCTTGCATTTATGCCAGAGCGTTTCTGCGGTTTCCCGCTTGGCGATGAAGGGAATCGAGTTGCGGACGCGGGTGACCCAGTTCATGCGGCGACCTTTCTAGCGGCGACGATTGCTTGTTTGAGTGATGCCACATAATCACGGAGCGGGCCAGCGGCGTTCGCACCATGCTCAGCGACCAACTCGACCAAGGCAGAACCCACCACCACACCATCGGCAACGCGCGCGATGTTGGCGGCCTGTTCGGGGGTGCGGACGCCAAAGCCGACCGCGATCGGCAGGTCGGTGTGGGCTTTCAGTCGCGCAACGGCTTCGTCGATGCTCGTTTGTGCTGCCTGTTGCAGGCCGGTGATGCCAGCGACGCTAACATAATAGAGAAAGCCCGATGCACCATTAAGCACGGTTGGCAGGCGTGCTTCGTCGGTGGTGGGGGTGGCGAGGCGGATGAGATCGATGCCAGCGGAGCGTAACAGCGGGCCAAGCTCGGGATCTTCCTCGGGCGGAATATCGACGCAGATTACGCCGTCTACGCCAGCCTTGTTGCATTCGGAGGCGAACCACTCGCCGCCGCGGATCGTCATCGGGTTGGCATAGCCCATCAGCACTAACGGCGTGTCGGGATGGCGAGCGCGGAATGCGGCGGCGATAGCGAAGATATCGGCTGTGGTGGTGCCAGCATTTAGGCTGCGGATATTCGCCTTCTGGATCGCCGGGCCGTCGGCCATCGGATCGGTGAACGGCATACCGAGTTCGATTACATCCGCGCCGCCCGCGACCAGCGCGTCGAGATTGGCGGCAGTATCGCCATCGCCAGCGGTGATGAAAGTGACGAGTGCGGGGTGCGGTTTGGAGAAGGCGGCGGTGAGGCGGGTCATTGCTTAATCCAGAACAACCGAAAAGAAGTGATCAAAGCCAAAACACAAAATCCGTATCCGGCAAATTGAAGCTGGTCTTGAACTTGGGAATAGTCGGCAACGAAATCCATGAGAGTAAAGCTCGAAAAAGCCAAAAGCGTCAGCGCGACAATCGCAATCATTAAAGTTCGCCGACTATTCATATCTTCGTACCAAGTGCCTCTGCCACGGTGAAGATATCCTTGTCACCACGCCCGCACAGGTTCGCTAGGATAATCTGGTCGCGGTCCATTTTCTTGGCTTCGCGCTCGACTGCCGCAATCGCGTGGGCGGGTTCCAGCGCGGGGATGATGCCTTCGGTGCGGCACAGCAACTGGAACGCGGCGAGCGCTTCAGTATCGGTCACGCTATCATACCGCACGCGGCCGATTTCCTTCAGCCAGCTATGCTCCGGGCCTATGCCGGGATAATCCAAACCGGCCGAAATCGAATGCGCCTCGGCGATCTGGCCGTCCTCGTCTTGCAGCAAATAGGTTTTGTTGCCATGCAAGATCCCGGGGCGACCGCCAGCCAGGCTTGCGGCATGTTCCTTGTCGAGTCCATGTCCCGCCGCCTCGACACCGAGCATCGCGACGTCGGTGTCGTCGAGGAACGGGTGGAAAAGGCCTAAAGCGTTTGAACCGCCGCCGATGCAGGCCACGAGTAGATCTGGCAGACGGTTGATGCGGCTTAACATCTGCGCGCGAGCTTCTGTGCCGATCACGCTCTGGAAATCGCGGACGAGCTCGGGGTAAGGATGCGGTCCGGCGGCGGTGCCAATGATGTAGAAAGTGTCATGGACATTGGCGACCCAGTCGCGCAGGCCTTCATTCATCGCGTCTTTGAGCGTGCCTGCGCCGCTGGTGACCGGAATGACCTCAGCGCCCAGCAGGCGCATCCGGAACACGTTGGGCTGCTGCCGCTCGATATCTTTTGCGCCCATATAGATGAAGCAGGGCAATCCAAAACGGGCGCATACGGTCGCGGTCGCAACGCCGTGCTGGCCAGCGCCGGTCTCGGCGATGATCCGGGTTTTGCCCATTCGGATCGCAAGCAAAATCTGCCCGATGCAATTGTTGATCTTGTGTGCGCCGGTGTGGTTCAGCTCGTCCCGCTTGAACCAGATTTGCGCGCCTTTGCCAGCGGACGCGCTTTTGCGAACTTCTTCGGTCAGCCGCTCGGCATAATAAAGCGGCGATGGCCGGCCGACATAATGTTCGAGCAGATCGTCGAATTGCGCCTTGAACGCCGGATCCTGTTTGGCCGCACGATATTCGCGTTCGAGATCGAGCACGAGCGGCATCAAGGTTTCGGCGACATAGCGCCCGCCGAATTGGCCGAAATGGCCGCGCTCGTCGGGCTGGTTGCGGAAGGAGTTGGGGGTGAGTTCAGCTGTTGTCATAATCGCGCACCGCTTTGCAGAATGCGGCAATCTTGTCCACATCCTTGATGCCCGGCGCGCTCTCAACGCCCGATGATGTGTCGACCAGCGGCGCGCGAGTGACGCGGATGGCCTCGGCCACGTTGTCCGGAGTCAGGCCACCCGCGAGGCCCCATGGCAATTTGTGCCTGTGATCGGCCAGCAACGACCAATCAAACCGCGTTCCCGTGCCGCCCGGAAGCGCTTGCGCAGGGGCATCGAAGAGCAGCAAGTCGGCTGCATCGACAAAGCGGTCGCTTTTTTGCAACGTCGCGGCATCTTTCACGCCCAACGCCTTCCAGATTTCCACCGAAGTTACGCCTTTGAGCAGCCGCAGCCATTCGGGCGTTTCAGTTCCGTGGAACTGGACAATATCTGGTTTGACGACTTCCAAAGCTTTCGCAGTGTAGCCTGGCTCGGCGTTCACGAGCAGCAGAACGACCTTGAGCGACGGAGGCGTCCGCATCCGAAGTGCCGCCGCCTGTTCCAGATCGACGTAGCGTGGACTGGGCGCGTAATTGTTCAGTCCGATATGAGTCGCACCGTTCTTCGCGGCAGCATCGATTTCGGCCTCCGACTTAAGGCCGCAGATTTTGATTTGAGTGGGCATGGCGGCCCATTAGCGAAGCCATGCCCACTCGTCATCCTGAACTTGTCATCGAGCACGCTTATGCTGAAGCTATTTTTTCAAGCTGAAGCTCGACGTTGAGAGAAACTTCCAGCTGTTACCATCGCGCACCAATGTTTCGATGATCGCGTTGACATCGCGATCCGGCTTGTCCGTACCGCGCTGGCTGACGTTGATCGCGACATAATTCACGACCGCAGTATCGCCCTTTATTGCGATTGCGGCCGGTGAAATGTCGTAATGGATTGTTTTTGATTGGCTGTCATTGAACCGGCTCCATTTTATCAGGGAGTCCTTGTAACTGGGCATAGGGTTTTCCTGCGACCATGAGATCACATTGTCATCGATATAGGATCCCGGCCATTTGCCATTTTGTGCGGCTTCATCCGCCCATGATTGGGAAACGACTTTCCACACGGCGGTCTGTTCGGCGTTCCATGACGGCGCCTGCGCAGCCGCCGCACCGGTAAGGCCGATGCCAATTGCGAGTGTAACCAATGCTTTTGAAATCTTGCTTGTCATATCAATCTCCTGTCAGTTTACAGGAGCATCCAGTGCGCGACCAATCCTGTAGCTCCCAACGAGAACATCAAATGGTACGACCCAATTAGGAACAAAGCAGAATATCGGCGATCAGGCAAATTTTAGCGGCTGGGATTGGACCTAAAGCGTCCCAACTATCGCTCGCGCTGCGTCATCAGGGCTTTCCGCCTTGGTAATCGGCCTTCCGACTACCAGCACGCTTGCACCGTCGTCGCGCGCCTGCCTTGGTGTGACCGTGCGTTTCTGGTCGCCGCTGTTGCCGCCCGCCGCGCGAAGACCCGGCACGACGAAGAAACCGTCTTTCCAGCTTTTCTTAACGGCCCTGACTTCATGCCCCGAGCAGACGATGCCGTCGAGGCCGGCCTCTTGAGCAAGCGCTGCCAATCGAGCGACTTGCAAACCGGGGCTGTCAGGCACACCGACGCGGTTTAAATCATGATCGTCGAGACTGGTCAGCACCGTTACTGCGACCACTCTCGTGTGCGCGCCAGCGGCCGCCTTAGCGTCCTCCATCATCGCACGGCCGCCGGCGGCGTGGATTGTGACGATGGCGGGTTCAAGCGCGTTGATGGCTTGCATCGC
>JANLSY010000325.1:0-11445 GCA_031362665.1 Sphingomonadales bacterium | reverse complement strand
TCGAGGCCCTTTTCCATGACCAATCGCCCGAGAAAGCCGATTACCACGGGGTCATCGGTCAGCCCCTGCGCGCGACGCCATTCCATATCGCGGCGCTGCGGATTGAATATCTCGCGGTCGACACCGCGCGACCAGATGTCGATGTCGTAGTTCATCCGCTGCTCGCGCAACACCTGCGCAAAGCTTTCGGACGGGGCGACCAGCGCATCGCATTTGCGATAAAGCTTGCGCAGCCACGCCTCGACCAAGGGTTCGGCGAACGACATGTTGTAATAACGGAAATAGGTCTCGAAGCGCGTGTGGACCGAACACAGAACGGGCAGGTTTCGTTTGCGCGCCCATTTAACGGCCTGTCGCGCGACGCGGTCGGGACTGGAAATGTGGACGACATTCGGGCTGAAGGTATCGAGGTCGCGCTTCATCTTGTACGATAAGGATAGCGGGATTCGGTATTCGGGCCGGTATGGAATAGCCATTGAAGGCACGCTGACCAGGTCGCCAGTCGGGGGAAAGGCGGGTTCGGCAACCGTGGGCGAATAGACGCGAACCGACGCGCCTTGGCTTAACAGATAGCCAACAAGCCGGTTAAGTGCCTGGTTCGCGCCATCGCGCACATAATTATAATTGCCGCTGAATAGCGCAATGCGAAGATCGCTGGTTTGCATCGGGGGCTTTTATCGGCGGAGACGCAAAATGCCAATGGGAATGGCGAAATTGACGCGTTAAGAAGCGGCATGATCCTCACCCAGATAGAATCCTTGCTGATCGGCGGCCCCAAGCCATTCCGCGCCGATGGCGAGATGAGCGCGATGGCGCGCGAGCCGGTGGACCGCCCGGTGATGTTGCGCAAACTGGGTTTCGAAGGCGACCAGGTCGCCGACCCGACCGTCCATGGCGGGCCAGACAAGGCCGTGCATTTCTATCCGGCGGAGCATTACCCCAAATGGATCGCGCATTTCGCCGCCGAAAGTATTGCCCATCCGCTGCTGGATAATGCCGGAGCCTTTGGCGAAAATATCAGCGCGTCGGGCCTGACAGAGGACAAAGTCCGCATCGGCGACCGGTTCCGCATCGGACAGGCGCTGGTCGAGGTCGCGCAGGGGCGGCAGCCTTGCTGGAAAATCGATCATCATTTCGGTGTGCATGGCCTAACCGGGGCGGTTATCAAAACCGGACGCTGCGGCGGTTACTTTCGCGTGATCGAAGCAGGCGAGGTTGCGCCGGGTGATCGTATTGAACAGGTCGAGCAGGCGGACCATGACTGGACCATTGAGCGGGTTTTCAAGCTCCTGATTGGCGGCGGCCATCGGGGGGAGGGCGCGAAGGCTGAATTGCAGGCGCTCGCGGAGCTGGAAACATTGGCCGAAAGTTGGCGGAGCAGGGCGGCGAAGCTGGCGGGTAAATAGTATAGTGTCCTTGGAATTCCGACTGGCAAGTATGTTGTGGATTCCGGAACGTCAGGCTTCGCGGTGGAAACGCCGATAGCAGACCTTCGAGCAAGCTTATCAGGGCTGCAGCCGCGCCAATTCATTGATTAGGAGATCGATGCGTCGATCAAGTTCGGCCCGCGCCAGAGGATATGTATCGTTCACAGAAGGCACAGCTGACCAATCCCGTTGATTCCTTCTGCGCATTGGCGCAGGCAGCGGGTTGAAGATCACGACAATGTCGACTGCTCTCAAATCGACCGCGCTTAGCTTCCGCACCTCGTCGGCGTCTAGCACGATACCCTCGGCCAACAGAACGTCACGTGTCGAAGACGCCAAATGCGGCTCCGGCGTGATGCCGCGAGAGAATACCGCGACCGGTATGCCGCGCTCAGCTGCGCGCCGCTTCAAGAGTTCGCGGGCAATGGCGCTTTTCGCCGTCCCGAACTGGCATATAAACAGCACGCGCGGCGGTGTTGGTGCCGCGCTTAACACTGTTGGCGTCATTGCGCTCACGACGGCTACAAGAGCGCCAATCAGCACCTTTCTGCGTACAACCGGAGCAGTATTGTAAATTATGGAGACCATGTGCAACGCCCTTCGAACCTTCCCAAAGGAAGTTCACGGTCATTGGGCGAATGCCTAGACGGGACACCGCTTGACCCGTACTTGGATCGTAGCAGGCTTCTGAAGGCCTGCAAGTTCAAATTGAACGGCACGTCTGCTGGTCAGCCATCCAATTGGCAATTTGTACGACCGGGAATGGGTCGCAAGCAGCCACTCAACTCCGAGCACTCACTCCCCCACTTCTTCAGGATCCGGCACCGGTGCAAACAACCTTATCTTCGTCACCCGCTTCTCATCGGCTTCCAATATCTCCAGCCGCCAGCCGCTCGCCTCGTGTAGCAACATCTGCCCGACATTTGGCACTTGCCCAGCAATCACGAACGCCAGCCCGCCCAGTGTATCGACATCTTCGTCAATCAGCGCCAGTTTCGGGTCGATGGCTTCTGCCAAATCGTCCAACTCCGCCCTAGCGTCGGCTTCCCACATTTCGGGGCTTAATTGCGCGAACAATGCTTCGGGTTCTTCGTCATGCTCGTCCTCGATCTCGCCGACGATTTCCTCGACCAGATCTTCAATGGTGACGAGGCCTTCGGTGCCTGAATATTCGTCCAACACGATGGCCAGATGCGTGCGGGTGCGGCGCATTTCGTCGAGGAGCGCGAGCACGCTCATATTCTGCGGTACGAAACGCGGCTGGCGGATGAAGGCTTCGAGACTGTCGGGGGTTTCCTGACCCTCGGCCAGCACCGCGAAAACATCCTTGATGTGGATCATGCCGGTGATCGCGTCGAGGCTGTCGCGATAGACGGGCAAGCGGCTGTGGCCGTGTTCGGCGAACGAGGCGATACAATCGGCGAAGCTCGCGCTTTCGTCGATGGCGATGATATCGCTGCGTGGTACCATGACGTCATCGACGCGATGTTCGCTGAAATGGAGCAGGTTGCGCAGCATCGTGCGCTCGACTGCGGTCAGGTCGCCGTCCTGATCGGACTGGCGGCTTTCCTCGTCATCTTCTTCATGTTCGGCGATCGCTTCTTCAAGCTGTTCGCGCAGCGTCGGTTCGTGATCGCGGCCAAAGAACATATTCTTCAGCCGCTGCCATATTCGTCCGTCGCTATCGTCGTCGGTTACGGTTTTCGAACCGTTAAAACTGTCGCCCTCTGACATGGGGGGAAATCGGTACCTCTTATTGCCCTGAATTAGTCGCTATATGGATTGTGCAGGCCCATCGATGCAAGCGCTTTTACCTCCAAAGCTTCCATCGCCTCGGCATCCTCGTTATCGATATGGTCATGGCCGAGCAGGTGAAGCGTTCCGTGGATGACCAGATGCGTGGCGTGATGGGCGATCGGAATGCCCTTTTCGGCAGCTTCATCTACGCAGATGCCATAAGCGAGTATGATGTCGCCGAGCATGATTTCGGGCGCGTCATATGTGCCTTCGACCAACGCATCGAATTCCTCGTCGTCGAGCATCGGAAAGGACAGCACATTGGTTGGCTTGTCCTTTTCCCGCCACTGCTTGTTCAGCGCATGGACCTCGTCGTTATCCGATAGCTTGACGCTAACGCTGACAGGCATTGGCGGGTCGGAAAGCTCGGGGAGCGCGGCAAACTTCACAGCGGCATCGACCGCCTTTTCGACTTCGCTCTGCCCGAAACCGCTGCTGCTCCAATCTAGGCCGATGTCTAATTCGACATCAATCACGTTCGCCCTCATAGGCATCGACGATGCGACCGACCAAAGGATGGCGGACGACGTCGCTGCTGTTGAAGCGGATGGTCTGGATGCCATCGACGCCTTCGAGGCGGTTGACTGCGTCGTTAAGGCCCGACATGCGCTCGCCGCCGGGAATGTCGACCTGATGCGGGTCGCCGCAGATGACCATGCGGCTATTCATGCCGAAGCGGGTGAGGAACATCTTCATCTGCGCCGCGGTGGTGTTCTGCGCTTCGTCGAGGATGATGAAGGCATCGGCCAGAGTGCGTCCGCGCATGAAAGCGATCGGGGCGATCTCGATTTCGCCAGATGCGATGCGGCGTTCGACCTGTTCGGCGGGCAGGCAGTCGTAGAGCGCGTCGTAAATCGGGCGGAGATAGGGATCGACCTTCTCCTTCATATCACCGGGCAGAAAGCCGAGCCGCTCGCCGGCTTCGACCGCAGGACGCGACAGCACGAGCCGCTGCACCGCGCCGGTGATGAGCATGGCGACGGCCTGTGCCACCGCCAGATAGGTTTTGCCCGTTCCTGCCGGGCCAAGCGCAAAGATGATTTCGTCGCGTGCCAGTGCCTCCATATAGGGCACCTGATTGGCCGAACGCGGCACCAAGGTTTTCTTGCGGGTGCGGATCATGATGCCCGGCGCATCGGTTTCCTTGCGGACGATGCCCTCAAGCGTCGGTTCGGCGGTCATCGCGATGATCGCCTGCACAGCTTCCTGATCGATTATTTCGCCACGTACGACGCGCGAATAAATGTCGTTGAGGATATCGCGGGTGCGGCCGATGGCGCCAGCTTCGCCCTCAATCTGAACGCGGTTGCCTCTTGCGGAAATATAGACCCCGAGGCGGTTTTCTATGGTGACCAGATTTCGGTCGAACTCACCGAAAACGGAGTTGATGAGATGCGGTTTGTCAAAGCTCATTTCGAGACGCGACATATCGCCAGCTTGCGCTTGAGCCCTTTTGGCCATTCAGGCGGCTGCTCTCATCAAATATTCTCCTTTGAGACTCAGTGGTCCAGAATCGGTAATTTCCACACGGACAATATCACCCATAGACAGGCCGGGCGCAAGCACATGCACCGATTGCAGCCAGGGTGATTTGCCGATTAATTGTCCGGCGAGCTTTCCGGGTCTTTCGAGCAACACTTCCGTGGTTTTGCCGAGCGTTTTCTGGTTAAATGCGGCTTGGTCTGTGAACAATTGGGCCTGAAGGCGCTGGAGGCGTTCGTCCATCACTGAAACCGGAATCTGGTCAGCCATATCGGCGGCGGGGGTGCCGGGGCGGGGGCTGTATTTGAACGAATAGGCCTGCGCGTGCCCGACTTCGCGCACGAGGCTGAGCGTGTCTTCAAAGTCTGCGTCGGTCTCGCCGGGGAAGCCTACAATGAAGTCGCCGGAGAAGGCGATGTCGGGGCGAACGGTGCGGACGCGGTCGAGGATACGCAGATAGCTGTCGCGGCTATGGCTGCGGTTCATTGCCTTGAGGATGCGGTCGGAACCCGATTGGACGGGCAGATGCAGGAACGGCATCAGTTTCTCGACGTCTTGATGTGCTTGGATCAGCCCCTCGGTCATGTCGTTGGGGTGGCTGGTCATGTAGCGAATACGGCGAAGACCGTCGATTTTGTCGAGTTCGCGGATAAGTGCGCCGAGATCGCGGTCGCCATCGCTCCACGCATTCACATTCTGGCCGAGCAGCGTGATTTCCTTGGCACCTGCATCCACCAAAGCCTTGGCCTCATCAACCAGCTCTGCCCAGCCGCGCGAAATTTCCGCGCCGCGGGTGTAAGGCACGACGCAATAAGAACAGAATTTATCGCAGCCTTCCTGAACCGTCAGGAAGGCGGTGGCGTTCTGTTTCCGGCGCGCCGGCAGCTGCGCGAATTTGTCCAGGCCAGGCAGATCGAGGTCGACCACGCGTTCGCCTCTGCCCACGGCGGCGACCATGTCCGGTAAATTATGATACGCCTGCGGACCTACAACGATGTCCACTTCGGGCGCACGGCGGCTAATTTCGCCACCCTCGGCCTGCGCTACGCAACCGGCAACCGCGATAACAGGCTTGGTGCCGTCCTTGCGGCGCAAACGGCCAATTTCGGAATAGACCTTTTCGGCGGCTTTCTCGCGGATATGGCAGGTGTTGAGTACCACCAGATCGGCATTAGCCTTTTCGTCAGCTGGCGTCATGCCCTGCGCAGCAAACATCTCGGCCATGCGCTCGCCATCATAGACGTTCATCTGGCAGCCGTAATTTTTTACATGGTAGGTTTTGGGAGAATCCGTGCTCATGACGGGCGCCTATACATGGCGCGATGCGTAGCCGCCACCCTCCATCGCCGATCCGATTCGCGTGCGAACTTCAGCGGAAATTGCCTTGCGGTCGGGATAATGGACGGGATCGAAAGGCTCCAAGAAATGCAGCGTTGCGGTGATGGGCTTGAGATAGGAAAGCAGCCGCCAGAAATTCTCGGTGACTTTCTCGTCGCCGATCCACGCCACTCGCGGCGTATGGCGGCCATAAGTCAGGAATACCGGCTGCACGAGCATCCCCGGCGGCGGAGGGACGAGCGCGGCAAAGAGCGAGGGCTTGAACGGCAAAAGGCCGGAACCATCGTGCGTTGTGCCTTCAGGAAAGATTGTCACCGGCTGGTCGCCGGTCATCGCGTCGCGCAGCACATCGACCTGATCGCCGACACTTAGACGGTTTTCCCTCGAGACGAAAATTGTGTTGTTGATCTTACATAGCCAGCCGATCAGCGGCCAGCTTTCGATACCGTCATTGGCGACGAACGTGCAGCCGGTCACGCCCGACATTACCGGAATGTCGATCCAGCTGTGGTGGTTTGCTGCATAAAACACGTTGCGCCGGATGCGGGTGCCGGTGGTGGCGGTGGCGATACCGCTCGTCCAGCTTACCGATAGTAGGAATAGCCGCGGCCAAGGCGAAGGCTGCCGAAGCAATCGCCAGACATTGTGAAGAATGATGCCCGCCGTCAGGCTGCCCGCCATAAGCAAAAGCCGCGCCACAAACATGAACTGCCCTGCAATGAATGCAGCAGGGTTGCGCCCATCAATCCTTGCGGTCGATGGCAACGCCATAAAGCTCCATGCGGTGGTCGACGAGGCGATAGCCAAGTTTTTCGGCAATGATTTTTTGCAACGCTTCAAGCTCGGGGTCGACAAATTCAACGACCTTGCCGGTCTCGACGTCGATTAGATGATCGTGATGTGCCTCGGGCGAAGCTTCATACCGTGCGCGCCCGTCGCCGAAATCGTGGCGATCCAAAATGCCGGCTTCTTCGAACAGGCGGACGGTGCGGTAGACAGTGGCAATCGATATTTTCGGATCGATAGCCGAAGAGCGGCGATACAATTCCTCGACATCAGGATGGTCATCGGCATCGGAAATTACCCGCGCAATGACCCGCCGCTGGTCGGTAATCCGCAAGCCGCGCTCGTGGCACAGCGCCTCAATGTCGATCTTCGTTTCCATTGGCAACGACACTTAGTGTCACCCCGCGATTCGTCAAAGAAAAAGGCCGAAGGCTTTGCCCCCGGCCCTTTGCACGATCGCGATGGGAGCGTTACTTGGCTACCTTTTTCTTGCGTCCTGATCCTGGTGCACGACCCAGGCCGATCGCCTTGGCCAGGACACGGCGTTGCTCTGCATAGGCAGGCGCAACCATCGGATAATCAGCGGGAAGGCCCCATTTTGCGCGATAGTCATCGGGCGTCATGCCGTAATGAGTCATCAAATGGCGCTTCAGCATTTTCAGTTTCTTGCCGTCGTCGAGGCAGACAATATAGTCTTTCTTTACCGAAAGGCGAATGGGAACAGCCGGCTCCAAAGCAACCGCAGGTGCACTCGTTCCACCCGATAGACCTGCCAAAGCAGCATGCACATTGCCGATTAGCGTTGGCACATCGGATACTGCAACACTATTATTGCTGACATGCGCTGCGACGATATCGGCAGTTAACGTGATAAGCAATTCTGCTGCGTCCTGTTCTTCTTGGGACATGATTAAACCTCCTCGACCCTCTTTTTACTTGCGACCCAAATATTGGGTAAAGCGAATATTAGAGTGGGTCAATACAAGTTGCTATTTGCTACTATCGGGTATGTTCAGCGTCATTGTAATGGCGTCGGGTCGGTCTCCGTTTATGCCTTTGTAATATTGTTTGCGCCGACCGATAGGTTGAAAGCCGAAGCGCGCATAAAAGTCATAGGCTGCATTGCCATCGCGAACTTCCAGAAAAAGCTGCGAGCGACCTTCTTCGTTTGCTAGTCTGACGACTTCCCTTAACAGCACCGAGCCAGCGTCTTGTCGCTGCATCGACCGGGCAACGCCGATCATCAGCAATTCTTCGGTGTCGAGCACCCAGCGCGTCATGGCAAAGCCACAGACCAACTCGCCGCCTTTCGCCAGCAGCAGGCGGCATCCCGGCATGGCGAGGGCGGACAGGCATTGCGCGGCCGTCCATGCCTCGCCAAATGCCGGGTCGAACGCATCTTCCATAATCGGCATGATCGCCGATATGTCGCGTGCATCGCCCTCGACGACGTCAATCATGCCGCGGCCATTGCCGGTTTGGCGTCAGGCGCTCGACCATAGAAGGGGCTTGGGGGCAGGGGTGTCGAGCCGGAGATTAGGTGCCAGCAGCTGGCATCTGGAAGCAAATCGATATGCCTAACATTGGGCGCAACAATTGCGATATCGCCTGCCACGACCTGTGACGCAATCGCCGATTGGAGAGCATTAGGCGTGACCGAAGCCGGGATTGCTGAAGTAATACCGTATTCGGTAAAATATTGGTGGAAATATTCGCCATGCCCGCCGGTCATCACGACATCTACGGCGACATCTGTCGCAAGTTTATCGCGTGCCATCGCCGCGACAAGTTCGAGGCCATTAAATCCAAACACAGGCGCTCGCCATGCAAAGCCCAGCGCCTTGGCCGCGGCAACGCCCACGCGAATGCCGGTAAAGCTGCCGGGGCCGATGTCGACATAAATACGGTCCGCCTTACCCCTTTCGGGTAGTGCCGCGATTAATGGCAACAATCGTTCGGCATGGCCCCTGCCAATGACCTCATGTGCGGACGCAACGATGCCGTCAGCATCATAAAGCGCGACTGAGCAAGCCTTTGTTGCAGTATCGATAACCAGCGTTCGCATAACCCGCCGCTAGCGGATTAAGCGATGCTGTTAAAGCGTCCAAATTCCGGGCGTGGACTTCGCGGGAAAATGGTTGAAGGATCGCCATATCCCAAGGTCGAGATGAAATTCGATTTGACCGCGGTTCCGGCGAAAAAGGCCTCATCGACCGCGGCATTGTTGAAACCAGACATTGGTCCGGTATCAAGGCTCAAAGCGCGAGCAGCCATAATGAAATAAGCGCCTTGCAAACTGCTGTTGCGGAAAGCGGTTTTCGAAATCAATTCGTCATTGCCGACAAACCAGCTTTTGGCATCTGCGTGTGGGAACAGTTCGGGGAGTTGTTCGTAAAACTCCATATCCATACCGATGATCACGCTCACCGGGGCCTTGCGGATTTTGTCGGCATTGGTAGGCGCAACCAAAGCAGCGAGCTTTTCCTTGGCGTCGTCGCTAGTGCACCACACCAACCGAGCGGGCAGGCAATTGGCAGAGGTCGGGCCGAATTTCATTAATTCCCAAATATCATTCAGCTGCGCGTGGGTCACCGGCCTGTCCTGATATCCGTTATAGGTTCGTGCTTCACGAAAAAGCTGGTTCAGAGCGTCGTCGTTGAGTGGCGCGGTCATCAATATGGTACTTTCTAAATAGGGGGATTATGCCGCGCGGACTTCGGTTACCTCGGGCACATAATGCTTGAGCAACTGTTCGATTCCGTTTTTGAGCGTTGCGGACGAAGACGGGCAGCCCGAACACGCACCCTGCATTTGCAGGTAGACAACACCCTTTTGGAAGCCGCGATAGATGATGTCGCCTCCGTCATTGGCCACAGCGGGCCTTACCCGAGTTTCAATGAGCTCTTTGATTTGATCGACAATGTCTTCATCGGCTGGGTCGTCGAGTGGATAATCGGTTTCGGTGGGTACTGAAAAGCCAGCGGATGGTGGATGGAACAACGGCATGTTCGCGCTGAAATGATCGAGCAATATGCCAAGCACATCGGGTTTGAGCGAGGCCCATTCGACACCGGGAGCGGCTGTTACAGAAATGAATGAATGGCCGAAGAACACGCCTGTTACATCGCCCAAACCAAACAAAGCTTCGGCCAAAGGCGACGCAGCGGCCTCTTCGGGGTCGGCAAAATCGCGTGTTCCGGTTGCCATTACGACCTGGCCGGGTAGGAATTTGATTGTCGCCGGATTGGGCGTCAGTTCGGTTTCTATTAGCATGATGTCCATGTGGTGCGGTGGCGCGCAAAGTGCAAGCTAGATTAACTTGACAGCAGCAAAGTCGGACACGAGTTGTGGGAGCGGATTGAGGAGCAGGAATATGACAGATCAGACAGGCAAAACGGCATGGATTACCGGCGCTTCATCGGGGATCGGGGAAGCGCTTGCCAAGGCGTTTGTTGCCGCTGGCGGCTCAGCGATTCTTTCAGGACGCAATGTTGCCGAGTTGGAGCGTGTAGCGTCGGAATCCGGCGCTCCCGACCGCTGCCTTATCCTGCCTTTCGACACGATGGATTTTGCTGCACTGCCGGACAAGGTGTCCGCCGCCATCGCCTTTCGCGACGGTGTCGACGTGCTAGTCAATAATGCCGGGATTTCGCAGCGTTCGCTTGCCATTGACACCGATTTTTCGGTTTACGACCGCATCATCGGTGTCGATCTGCTTGCCCCGATTGCGTTGACTCAAGCACTATTGCCGCATTTGCTTGCGCGTGGTTCCGGGCAATTCGTGATGATTTCAAGCGTTGCGGGCAAGGCAGGCATACCGCTGCGTACCGCTTATTGCGCAGCTAAACACGGCCTTATCGGTTATAGCGACGCATTGAGAACCGAAGTGGCCGGGCAGGGCGTCAAAGTGCTGGTGGTTGCCCCGGGTTCGGTCCGCACCAATGTATCGCGCAATGCACTCAACTCCGATGGATCGGTTAGAGGAAAAAGCGATGCGGCAATCGACAATGGCATCGATCCGGACGAGGTAGCGCAAAAGATTTGGGACGCGGTCGCCGCCGGAACGCGAGAGATCGTCATTGCCGAAGGCATGGAGGCAACTATCCCGACATTGCGCGCGCAAGACCCCGATCGATTGTTCGATCTGTTCGAGACGTTCATTGCCAATGGCTACGCGGAAAAACTGGGCGCCGAGTAACCTAGCCGCGCCCCGCACGCAGTGCGGCCCCGGCGGCAAACGGCGACAGGGCAGCCAGGGCAAGTGACGTTGCAGCAAGCAACTGCATCGCGTTGCCGGGGCTTTCCGACAATGTGCCAGCGCCGAAAATGAGAAGTGGGATAGCAATCGGTACAAGCAACAGCCCGCCCAAGGCGCTTGCGCCGCTTAGGCCTGCCGTTAGCGAGGCTATCGTCACCGACAGGCCTGACAAGGCCGGCAACGCAAGTGCAAGGCCAAGCAACAAGGTCACTAGCTGGGCTTCGGGCAACCCGATCAAAGCCGACGCGATCACAGTGGCCAGCAACAAAGGCAAAGCAAAGGCGAAAAGCTGGCCGACAATCTTTGCGCTTGCCACAAGTTCATCGGACCAACCACGTATCGCTAACTGGTCGAGGA
>JANLSY010000319.1:0-9470 GCA_031362665.1 Sphingomonadales bacterium | reverse complement strand
GTCATTTTGGCGCTACCGGCAATGTAACTCTGCATCTGCCTTCATCATCACACTCTCCCGTTATGGTGAAAGAAGTAAATGACAGAAACCCGAAGAAAAGAGCTGCTATAAGTCTCGACAACAAGATGAGCCAGAACAGCTTCGGCTTGGTTTGGCGGTTTACGGGTATCGTCAAAAACTTGGCTTGCCCTCGACGAAACTCAATAGCGGCCATCGACACCAACACGATGGCGATTATGCCAACGATTATACCAACGGTCATCATGCGCGGTTGGCCATCGCAATCGCTGTCGCCAGATCGAGCCGCCCGTCATAAATAGCCCGCCCCGTAATCACGCCCTCAATGCCGTCCTTCGCATGCAAGGCCAGCACGTGGATATCGTCAATCCCCTTCACCCCGCCGCTGGCGATCACAGGAATATTCACCCGCCGCGCCAGATCGACCGTCGCGTCGATGTTGCACCCCGTCAGCATCCCGTCGCGTCCGACATCGGTGAACAGGATGGAGGCGACGCCCGCATCCTCGAACCGCCGCGCCAGATCGATCACCGGCATATCGGATTTCTCCGCCCAGCCCTCGGTCGCGACAAAACCGTCACGCGCATCGACCGCGACGACGATGCCATTCTCGAACTCGCGTGCCATGTCCTTGACGAATTGCGGGTCTTTCAGCGCCGCCGTGCCAATCACCAGTCGCGCCACGCCCATTTCGAACCACCGCTCTACCGTCTGCGGGTTGCGGATGCCGCCGCCTAGCTGGATGTAGCCGGGGAAATTTTCGATAATGCCTTCGACCGCCTCGGCATTTTCAGGGCGTCCGGCAAACGCGCCGTCCAAATCCACGACGTGCAGAAACTCGGCACCCTGCTCCGAAAAAAGCAAAGCCTGCGCCGCCGGATCGTCGGCATAAACCGTCGCGCGGTCCATATCGCCCTCGGCCAAGCGAACAACCTCGCCGCCTTTCAGGTCAATTGCGGGGAAAACAATCACGGCCGCCACTCCAGAAAGCGTTTGAGGAAATTGATGCCATAGGCCTGGCTTTTTTCGGGGTGGAATTGCACGCCGATGATGTTGTCCTTGCCTATCGCAGCGACAAGTGAGCCGCCATGGTCGGTGGTGGCAAATATATCGGAATCGCTCGCAGCATCGAAATGATAGCCATGCAAGAAATAAGCTTCGCCACTCTCAATCAACGAAGCGTCGGTCGACGGCTTGACGTCATTCCAGCCCATATGCGGAATTTTGATGTCGGGAGATGGGGTAATCGCACGCACCGTGCCACCTATCCAGCCCAGCCCTTTGGTGGTGCCGTGCTCGACCCCGGCGTCAGCCAAAAGCTGCATCCCTACGCAAATGCCCAGAAACGGAATGCCCTCGCTACGCACCCTGCGTTCCATCGATTCAAGCATGCCGTCAATCGCCGACAACGCTTCCATGCAATGCCCAAACGCACCAACACCGGGCAATACAATCCGGTCGGACTTCGCAACGACATCAGGATCAGCGGTAACGACAACATCCGCCGCGCCAGCCGCTTTCAACGCATTGTGCACCGAATGCAGATTGCCCGCGCCATAATCAATCAGCGCCAGTGACACGACCTAGAGCGTCCCCTTGGTCGATGGAATCGCGTCGGCCTTGCGCGGATCAATCTCGACCGCCTGACGCAATGCACGGGCCAAGGCCTTGTAGCAGCTCTCGACAATATGATGGTTGTTCGAACCGTAGAGATTTTCGACGTGCAGCGTGATGCCAGCGCTGGTCGCAAAGCTGTGGAACCAGTGCTCGATCAGTTCGGTGTCCCATTCACCCAGACGCGGCATGCCAAGCGACACTTTCCACACAAAATAGGGCCGCCCCGAAATATCGAGCGCGCAGCGGGTGAGCGTCTCGTCCATCGGCGCGTAAGCCGAGCCGTAACGCGTAATCCCGCGCTTATCGCCCAATGCCTGCAAAACCGCCTCGCCAATCGCGATGCCGGTGTCTTCGGTGGTATGATGCTGGTCGATATGCAAATCACCGACCGCCTTGACCTTCAGGTCGATCAGCGAATGGCGCGATAGCTGTTCAAGCATATGGTCGAGAAAGCTGATGCCGGTCGAAACCTCATAGATGCCGGTGCCGTCGAGGTTCACCTCGACATCGATCGACGTTTCGTTCGTCTTGCGGCTGATAGTCCCTGTGCGCATGGCCGCCGCTATACGCATTCTTGCTCGCTTGGCAATAACAAGCGTCTTGATTTTGCGTGGCTCACAGTCCACCAAGCGGCAATGAGTGAAGAGCATGCCGATAGCCTGATTCCCTATGACGATGTGGTGCAAGAGGCACTGCGCGCGGTGGTTGGCCGCGTACTTGGCGATGTGGCGCTGAACGGCCTTCCCGGTGACCATCATTTCTACATCACCTTCAAAACCCAGGCCCCGGGCGTTGTTATCCCGACGCATCTGCACGAGCGCTTTCCCGACGAGATGACCATCGTGCTGCAGCACAAATATTGGGACTTGAAGGTCGAGGCCCAACATTTCGAGATTGGTTTGTCGTTCAGCCAGATACCTTCGCATTTGGTTATTCCTTATGCGGCCATCACTGCATTCGTCGATCCGTCTGTCGACTTCGCGCTGCAATTCCATGTTGATGCGGGCGATAGCGGGCCCGAACCGCATGAAGCGGCGGGTAATGACGAACCATCGGTTGTGGTTGAAGACGGCTCCAACGTCGTGAGCGTGGACTTCGGGCGGAAAAAGTGAGCGGCGAAACCCGCATCGAATCCGATAGTTTTGGTCCCATAGACGTTCCGGCCTCCGCCTATTGGGGCGCGCAGACTCAGCGGAGCATCGCAAACTTCCCCTTCCCGCCGCACGAGCGGATGCCGATTGGGATTATCCACGCACTGGCGCTGGTGAAACAAGCCGCGTCGCGGGTGAACCGCAAGCATGGGCTGGACGCCCAACTCGCCGACGCTATCGAGGCCGCGGCGGCGGAAGTGGTTGCTGGCCAGCATGACGACCAATTTCCGTTGACTATCTGGCAAACCGGCAGCGGCACGCAGTCGAACATGAACGTCAACGAAGTGATCGCCGGGCGCGCCAATGAAATGCTGACAGGCACGCGCGGCGGCAAATCGCCGGTGCATCCCAACGATCATGTGAATATGAGCCAGTCGTCGAATGATAGTTTTCCGACTGCTTTGCATATTGCCATTGCCATGTCTGCTCGCGACGATTTGCTGAAAGCGGTGCGTGCGCTGGCGGCGGCTTTAGGTGTTCATGCCGAAGCATGGAACGACATCGTCAAAATCGGGCGCACGCATTTGCAGGATGCGACGCCACTCACATTAGGTCAGGAGTTTTCCGCTTATGTGGCGATGCTGAACGATAGCGCAGACAGGATCGTCGGCGTCTGGCCACGTCTGTCGCGATTGGCGCAGGGGGGCACGGCGGTCGGCACCGGCCTGAATGCACCAACGGGTTTCGGGCCGGATTTCTGTACTGAACTTTCTGCGCTGACAGGCGGTGTACCTTGGGTAAGCGCTCCCAACAAGTTTGAGGCGCTGGCATCACACGATACGCTCGTCGAGGTTTCTGGCATTTGCAATACCCTCGCCGTCTCCCTAACGAAAATCGCCAACGACATCCGCCTCCTCGGCTCCGGCCCCCGCTCCGGCCTTGGCGAACTCCTGCTTCCCGAAAACGAGCCTGGCAGCTCGATCATGCCCGGCAAGGTCAATCCGACTCAATGCGAGATGATGACCATGGTCGCCGCGCAAGTCATCGGCAACCATCAGGCGGTGACCGTCGGAGGAATGCAGGGGCATCTCGAACTCAACGTGTTCAAACCGCTGATCGGCGCCAATGTGCTTCGCTCGATTGAGTTGCTTAGCATCGGCATGGAATCCTTCGCCAAAAACTGCGTCGAAGGCCTCGAGCCGAACCGCAAGCGCATAGCCGAGCTACTTGATCGCTCGCTTATGCTCGTCACCGCGCTCGCGCCCGTCATCGGCTATGACAATGCCGCCAAAATCGCCAAGCAGGCACACACAGATAGAACCACATTGCGCGAAGCCGCATTAGCATCTGGACTGGTTGACGAAGCGACTTTCGATACCCATGTCAGACCGGAGAATATGGTTTAGGAGTTTCGGAATGCTAAGGTCTATCGCGGGTGCCGTCGTCGGCGAAGTCATCGGACGCAAGCGCGGTAACGGTTTGCTTGGCGCAGGCATTGGACTGGTAGCCACGCGGATCGCGACGCGGTCGGTTCCGGGGCTTTTACTCGTCGGCGGCGCAATCGCGGCTAAGACGATTTACGACATGCGCAAAGATCGCAAGGCTATTTCCCCGTCAGCCAATACCCAGTCCCTGCCGCCTGCCACTCCTTCACGCTCTCGATTGGCGCGACCAGCATCAAAACGTTGAGCGCCAGATTGTCGCGGATCATATAGGCAGTAAATGCCTCGAACAGCAGTGCCAGTACCAAAGTCACCTTCCACGGCAGTCGCGATGCAAGGAAGAAGCCAAGTATCATCCAGACGAGGTCGAATACGCTGTTGATGATGCTGTCACCGGCATAACCATAGGAAATCGTCACCTCACGGTAGCGGTCGATGATGATCGGCGAGTTTTCGAGAATTTCCCACGCGCCTTCGACCAAAATCGCCGCGCAAAGTGCTAGCCCCAGCGGCCATTTTTTCAGCAATAGCCGCCCTAGCCCGAAGAAGATGAAGCCATGAATAATATGGCTCGGCGTATACCAGTCGGCGATATGCTGGCTGTTTTCGGAGCTTTGGACGATGCCATGCCACAATTTCACATTTCCGCAGGCGCAGATTGGCGGGCGGTCCATGTAAAACAAAATCGCGATAAATACCAAGGACAACAGCAACGCGATAAGGGCGCTGAACTTGCTAACGCGCAGTGGCCAATCCATAAATTGCTTCCCCCAAAGGCCTTGACGGCAACGTCCCCTTTCGCGCAGTAGCGGCTATGGTCCACACTAACAATAACAAGCCGCATGAACTGGAACGCCGGGGGCTGCTTTTCGTATTGTCCTCACCTTCGGGTGCAGGCAAATCAACGCTCTCACGCATGTTGCTTGAGGCTGATGACAGGATTGCGCTGTCGATATCCTACACTACCCGTCCACCACGCCCGGGCGAAGTTGACGGCGAACATTATCATTTCACCGATGTTGCGACGTTCAAGCAAATGGCGGCCGACGGCGAATTTCTCGAATGGGCACATGTGTTCGGGCATCGCTACGGCACACCCAAGGCACCCGTTGAAGAAAAGCTCGCCGCCGGATGCGACGTCCTATTCGACATCGACTGGCAGGGTGCGCAGCAATTGTATCAGGAAGCAGGACCCGACGTCGTCCGCGTTTTCATCCTGCCGCCGTCAATCGAAGAGCTCGAACGCCGCCTCCACACCCGCGCGCAGGACAGCGACGAGGTGATCGCCGATCGCATGAGCCGCGCCAAAAGCGAAATCGGCCACTGGGACGGCTATGACTATGTCCTCATCAACGACGATGTGCAGGCATGTTTCCAAAAGGTCCGCCAGATACTGGCCGCCGAGCGCATGAAACGGCGGCGGCAGAAGGGGCTAATCGGTTTCGTGCGGGATTTGGCGGCGACCTGAAGGTCAGGCCATTGCCGCAAGTAGGAACGTTAATCCACCTAGGCCAAGCGACAGATGCCAGCGCAATTTCATCCAACCCTCGGGCAAATCGCATTTTCGCGATAGCCAACGGTCTGCAAGCGGTGAGAGCATCAGGAACAGGCCGATCCACGCCATTGACGGCCCCGGCCACTCCCAACCCCAAATCCACGGCAAATAGCTGATAAAGGCAATCAAGCTCGGCGCGACAGCCAGCGCAATAATCGGACCAGCATCAACTCCAGCTTTGCGGGTGCTTACGCCAACTCCCCACCACATGCCGCCGAGAAAACTGAAGATGAATGCGGCATAGCCATAGGCCGCCGCCAGCCCCGTCCAGCGATATTCGGCGCCTGATAACGCCAAAATCCCGGCAATGATTTGCGGTATCAATCCGGTGTAGCCAGCCCAAAAGGCAGCTTTCGGAATTTTTTGGGGCATTAGGTGGGGCGCATCACTCATTCACATCCCATAACCATGCGTTATTTGCATAACGACCTAGGCTTTCACCTATGTCGAGGTGCGTAGCAATTCCAGAAACCGCGCTGCCTGCATGAACTCGCCCTCACGGTCATTGCGGTTCTTCTGCGCCCAGTGATCCGCGCCCCACATTTCTTCCTGCCAAAGCTCGTCAAGGCAGGCGGCGTTCCAGATGTCTTGCGCATCCCCTGCCTTTTCCACCACTGCCAGCGTCGCAATCAGCGAGCCCGACAAATGCGCCAGCTTGGCCATCGCTGCCAGCTCGAAAGTCCCGCGCGCCGCCACCGCTGTGCGCAGTTTTTCGAGGCTAGCCTCGGGCTGCGGCTGATGCATGATGCCTTCGACAATACCAAAGCTCACATCATAACGTGCGCGCGCCCATTGCAGCCAGGGGTCCCAAATCTCTGCCTGCCGCTCTGCCAATGGCTCACCCGCAGCAGCGCGATAGCAGAACAGATCGGTTTCGCCATAAGCCGCAATAGCCGCAGCAAAGCCCGAACGATCGGGCGCGATCCGGTCGATTGCCGCATTGGCAAAGCCCGTCATCGGCATTTGCAGCGGGTCGATATTCTTTTCGACCGCTTCCCATTCGGCAACCACCGCATCGGCCAGCCGCTTGGTGGGCAGAGCCAGTTCGTTCCGCGTCAGCGTTTTCACCGGACGCCCGTCGAGCCGCACCGCGTGCCCGAACGTGCTTTGCTCTAATGTGACTTCTTTCCAGAACCGCCTCATGGATTGGGCGTGCTTTTCCATCGTTTGGCAAGGAAAACAGGCACCACGAGAAAATCAATGAAGCCGACAACGAACAGCACATAGCCAGCTGCCTTGGGCAAGCCGAACGCCTCACGCGCAATCACTGCCAAGCCGATAACGAGCATGACCGCCCCGGTGATGCGGACAAGATTGAGCACCAAAAACCGGTATTGCGCCTTGGTCTCTTCTTCGGGTGTCATTTGAAATCTCCCAGAATCGCCTCAAGTTCGTCCATGCTTTCGGCAATGGCATCGGCACCGGCACCGCGCAGTTCATCGGCGGGATGATAACCCCAATTGACGCCGATGGTCCGCGTCCCCGCCGCCTTACCCATGTGAATGTCATAGACCGTATCGCCGATAACGACTGCATTCGACGCCTCTGCGCCTGCATCCGCCAGCGCTTGGATGACCATCGCCGGATGCGGCTTGGATGGGTGGCGATCTGCGGTCTGCAAGGTCACAAACAGCCCTTTGATGCCATGATGATCGAGGCACCGTTGCAGCCCACGGTCCGACTTTCCTGTGGCCACGCCCAGCAACCAGCCGCTTTCGTCCATCGACGACAACAAGCCTGCAATGCCGTCATAAAGCGGTTCATGCTCCAGGCCATTGTCGCGCAGAACAAGATACGATGCCTTGTAGCGCTCGGCCATATCGGTATGCACTTGCGCCTCGGCATCGGGCAACAACACCCGCATTGCCTCAACCAGCGAAAGACCGACAATCCGACGCGTCGCATGGCGTGACGGAGGCGTCATTCCGGCCTCGTCAAAGGCATGTTCCATCGCCAGGCAGATATTCGCCTGACTATCGACCAAAGTTCCGTCGCAATCGAAAATGGCGAGTTTCTTCATTCCGGCACATTACGCATCAAATGGGCGATGGCGCGATTGCCAGCCGCTTCGGCACCGTCAGCCGCCGCTTTGCGCACATCGGCGCTCTTGTTCTGGCCGAGCTTCACGGTGCTTCGCCACGCGGTAACTTCCAACTCAAAGCCGGTAATTCCGCGCAGCATCTTGTCGAACAGGCCGTCGGCCATTTTATCGCGCGTCCAAACGGGCTTGGGTGCCAGCCGCTCCTCCCGATTTTGCGAAAGCGCGTCTGCCTGCGCAATCAGCGCCGCCTCGTCCATCTTGTGCGCCGCGCCTTGCAGCTCGAGCGCGACATAATTCCATGTTGGCACCTGATCGTCGATGCCATACCAATCGGGGCTAATGTAGCCGTCAGGGCCATTGACCACGAACAAGGCCTCCGCCCCGTCGAGATATTTGGTAATTGCATTACCGCGCGCGAGATGAAATGCGATCCGGTCTTCATCGAGAAACACAAACGGCACATGCGCAACGCGCGGGCCGTCGGGCGTCGTCAGGAACAGCATCCCGAAACCGATTTCCGCCACAAAGGCGCGCATCGCCTCACGGTCGTCCCAGCGAAAAGCAGCGTTCGGGTGCACTATGTTTTCTTTCGGGGAGCGGCCTTTTTAATGACCGGCTTCTTCGCAGCAATTTTCTTGGCTGTTGCCATCTGCCCACCCTTAGCAGGAGCGCGTTTCTTTTCCTTGGGCTTTTCCGTCACAGCGCCGCGCGATCGCCGCTCGCCCTTGCGCTCTTTACGCGCCGATTTGGCGATGTTCGCCGCAACGCGCTTTTTCCCCTCCGCCGTCTCGCTGAACTTCGGCGCATCGAGCACCAACGCATCGCCCAACTCGATTTCGAAGCCCAGATCGGCAAAGCTGTCCTTCATATGCGGCGGCAGATCGGCGCGCACGTCGATCTGCTCGCCTTTGGGATGATCGATGCGGATGCGCCGTGCGTGCAGGTGCATCTTGCGGCTGATTGTGCCGGTCAGAAACGCTTCCTTACCGCCATATTTGCCATCGCCGACGATTGGGTAGCCGATGGCGGCCATGTGCACACGCAGCTGGTGCGTGCGGCCGGTGTAAGGCTGCAACTCAACCCATGCGCAAGTGTTGCCCGCACGCTCGACGATACGATAGCGCGTGCGTGCCGAAGCGCCGTCTTTTTCATCGACATGCATTTTCTCGCCGCCGCTGCCCGGCTGTTTGCCGATGGGCAGGTCGATAAAACCGTCTTCGATGGCAGGTACGCCGACCACCAAAGCCCAATAAACCTTGCGCGCCGTCCTTGACGAAAACGCCTTGGCAAAATGCCCAGCCGCGCGCGACGTCCGTGCCACGAGCAGCGCGCCCGACGTATCCTTATCGAGCCGGTGGACCAGCTTGGGCCGGTTATCGAGGCCAAAGGTCAACGCATCGAGCAAGCCGTCGACATGGTTCTCGGTCTTGGTCCCGCCCTGCGTCGCCAGCCCCGCCGGCTTGTTCAGCACAATCGCCGCATCATCGCGGTGGATGACCATGCTGAGGGCAAATTCCATCTCGTTGTCGGTCAGCTCACGTCGTTTGCGCGCAGGTCGCGCCGATGCGGCTGCGGCCACATCCGCTGGCGGCACGCGCAGCAACTGCCCCGCCTCCAGCCGGTCGCCCGGCGTCGCACGCTTGCCGTCCACGCGCAACTGCCCGGTCCGCGCCCAGCGCGAGACGATGTTAAACGACGCATCGGGC
>JANLSY010000257.1:0-8109 GCA_031362665.1 Sphingomonadales bacterium | reverse complement strand
GACCCGCAGCAGGTACGGAGTATCATGTGTATCTGGCAGCGCTTAATACGACCCAAACAACGCTCCGTTTACTGAGTTCATCGTTTGTGACGTTAAATAACGACAAGTGCCGCCGTGGCAATTGCTGCCACTTTCCACGGCCGGATTGCTTTGGGCCCGTCCTGCGATTGCGATGGAAATTCAGATGATGACAGCGGGTTATCTGTATTTGGTGATATGGTTTGCTCCGCGATCTTATCGAGCGCGTTGGGAGTGGACAGTGCAGAACTAGCAGTGTCACCGATAACCGCACCACATTTTGCACAATAAAGCGCGTCGGGGGTGTTCGCCGTGCCGCAACTCGCGCAGAATTTTACCATGACTTGCCTTCCCGAACCTTCATAAGTTCGTGGATAGGCTGTGGAAAGCCAGTTGAAAAGTGGTGATTAAGCCTCGAGCTGGCGAAGCAAAGCGCGGACATCATTGTCCATGTCACTGTCCTGAGCCCGCAATCCCTCAACCAGCCGCACCGCATGAATCACCGTCGAATGGTCGCGTCCGCCAAATTTGCGCCCGATTTCGGGATAACTGCGCGGGGTCATCACCTTGGCGAGATACATCGCGACCTGTCGCGGACGAACAACTGCGCGTGCGCGGCGCTTGGATGACATTTCGCTACGGTCGATACGGTAATATTCACACACCGCGCGCTGGATTTCATCGATGGTGATACGGCGGCGGCACGCGCTAAGGATGTCCTTGAGTTGCTCTTCGGCCAGCACTCGCGTGACGGGCTTGCCCGTCAGCTGTGCATAAGCGAGTAACTTGTTAAGCCCGCCTTCGAGTTCGCGGACATTGCGGCTGATCGTGCGAGCTAGAAACTCGACCACATCTTCACCAACCTGTGCCTCGGGCATATTGGCAAGGCGTTGTTCGAGGATCGAGCGGCGCAGTTCAAGGTCGGCAGGCTGAATGTCGGCAACCAGCCCCATCGACAGTCGGGACAATATCCGCTGGTCTACACCGTCGAGCGCTTGCGGAGCGCGGTCGGCAGCAACAACCAGTCGCTTGCCTGCGCCAATGATGGCGTCGATGGTGTGCAGGAATTCTTCCTGCGTTGACACTTTGCCGATGATAAACTGGATGTCGTCGATGAGGAGCACATCGACCGCACGCAGCCGTGCCTTAAACTCCATGACTTCCTTGCGTCGCATCGCGGTCACAAATTCCATCATGAATTTTTCGGCAGACATATAGATGATCTGCGCGTCGGGATTGACCTCTGCATAAGCATGGCCAATTGCGTGCATCAGGTGGGTTTTGCCTTGCCCCGTCGCCGCTTGCAGATAGAGCGGGTTGAACAAAGGCTTGTCCTTCGACGCCACACGCTCGGCCGCGCTTAACGCCAATACATTGGTCTGGCCCTTGACGAAATTGGTAAACGTCATCCGCGGGTCGAGCGCGGACCGCACGGGCAAAGCTTCAGCGATATGCTGCGCGGCTGGACGCTCGGTCACGCCCGACGGGCGGAGCATTTCGACACGCGCCGCACCAGGACGCGTGCGGATTTTGAGCTGTTTAACCTGATTGTTAGTTGCGGCCCAGGCAAGGCGCAAACGGTCGGCATAATGGTCCGATACCCAGCTTGCCGAAAAATCCGATGGCAGTAACAATTCGAGCGTGCCGGTAAGGTCGCAGTAATCTCCTAAAGAAATCGAGCGGATCCATTGACCATAAATCTGCGCGCCGAGATCGCGACGCAGACCCGATGAAATCGCCTGCCAGTCCGAATCAAAGCGTGCGTTCAAGGCCTGATTGGCGACGGCCGATCCTGCCGAATGACCGATAGTGTTTTGCGATACGGAAATATTCTCGGCCACCTTTGCCTGCCCCTCTTGTCCACCCCTGACCAGCATCTCGCAACCGCGCGCTATTTGCCCCGCAATCAGGCCACAGAAAACCCCTGCCTTCATTTGCCACCAAATGAAGCCAATCCGTGTCCAAATCTCAATGTGAGGCATTGCCCGACTGTCGTCACGCTTTGCTGGAAAGCACTTTGTAGACAGCATGAAACGAGTCGATCAAGGGCTGCCTTGCAAAAAAAATGAAATAAATGGCATTGACTCGGGCAAAGCCAAGTAAATGCGTAAATTTATTTTTACCACACTGTTTTGCTTATATTTTCACGCCAAGCTGTCGGCAAGAAGCGTCCGAATCGCCGGAAATGCGTGTCACAAGACCGTCATGAAACTGCAAAAGAAAAACCCGCCGGGATCGCGGCGGGTTTGTCGTCTCAAAGCCGGACAGACCGGCCTAACATATTATGGTTTAGGCGAGACCGCCGACAGCCTTGGTCAGACGACCGAATTTGCGCGAGGCTGTGTTCTTGTGCAGAACGCCCTTCGAAACGCCACGTGCCAACTCAGGCTGCGCAGCGGCAAGTGCCGCGGCCGCAGCCGACTTGTCACCCAACTCAATCGCCGCTTCGACCTTCTTGATGAAGGTACGGATGCGGCTGACGCGAGCGCCATTCACCTCGGTGCGACGCGCGTTGCGACGGATACGCTTTTTTGCTTGCGGCGTATTTGCCATTTTAGTCCTCGAATTTCGTTAAATCGCGAGCGCACATTTACGATGCCTGCCCGTTGAAGGAGCCGCACTTAGCGGTGGCTTTCAGATTCGTCAACCTCCAAAAGCCGCAATTTCCCGCGTTATCGTTGGCATTTCGCGCAGTAAAAGGTCGAACGGCCCGAATCGACGCGCCGTTTTACCGGCGCGCCACAAACGCAGGCTCGTCCCTCGCGCGCATAAACCAGAAAATCCTTGGCAAAATATCCAAGCTCGCCATCGGGTGCGGCAAAGTCGCGCAAGGTTGACCCGCCTGCCGCGATTGCGGAAGTCAGAACATCTTTTATAGCGACCACCAGTTTTGCCAGTCGAGGCCTGGTTATGGTCGACGATATAGTCATCGGCGAGATGCCTGCCATATGCAGCGCTTCGCACACATAGATATTGCCTAGGCCAGCAACGATATTTTGGTTGAGCAGCATCGCCTTTATTGGTGCGGCCCTTCCTTTGAGTGCAGCTTGCAACGTGGTCGCGTCAAAGTAATCGGACAATGGCTCAGGCCCCATGCTGACAAACGCTTTGTAGGCCGCCAATTCAGCGGTTGGCATAATATCCAGCGACCCGAACCGCCGGTGATCGTTCAAAGCAACTACCCGTCCGCTGCCGGTTTCCAGTATGAAATGATCGTGTTTCAAGACCTCGGCGGGATCGACGCGCCATCGACCCGACATACCGAGGTGAAAGATGAGAACGTCGTCGCGGTCGGTGTGGATGAGGCCATATTTGGCACGACGTCCCAACCCCGTCACGCGAGCGCCTGTCAACCGCTGGCGCAGATCGACCGGCAATGGCCAGCGTAAATCGGCTCGACGAGGTTCAGCGCGCGTGATGGTTTCGCCATCGAGCACGGCGCGCAGGCCGACAACTGTCGTTTCAACTTCGGGAAGCTCAGGCATGGAGCCCTGCCCTTGACCTATTTTCCAACAGAAAAGCTATAGGGAATGTATAAGAACACTTCGGTATTGCTCACCTGTTGCCATTCGATGTCACGATCCAGCCCCGAGACATCGACACCATATTCCGGCCCGTAGAAGCTCACAGCATGTTTAGCCCCTGCGGCGATGCGTTTGTAAATTTCGTCGCGATATTGTTCAGGATTGACGATCGTGAGCGCAAGCCCGTCTTTTTGTTTGATGAGCGAACGTCCAGTCGCGGGTACGCTTTTGACAAAGCCCGCGATCTTCGCCTGCGCATTTCCAATTGAGCCGTCGAGTTTGGTTTTTACACGCAGCCTTACCGTTGCTTCGCTGCCATCGTCCTCAAACGTAGCAGGCGCAGCGGCATCATCGTCGTCATTATAATCTTCTTCTTCGTCCGAGACCGGCTTTCCGCCAAGACCCGGAAACTGGTCCTGCCAGTTGGCACGCGTCACCTCGACCAGCTGCAACTGCCCCACCACAAGACTGAATCCGTCCTTTTTTGCACGGTCAATTGCGTCAAGCAGCATTGACTGCACCTCGCGCTTGCGCATGTCTGCCTCGCGCGAATCGGAAACAATCTCGATATTCCTTGCCGCCGAATCCGCCTGCCGTTTCAGCCCGATAACTGGCGGTCGCTGCCGTGCAATTGAAATGGGCAAATCGCTCAGACTTTGCATTCTGCGCGATGCCGTGACAACAACTTCGCCCATATCGCCGTCCTGCGCCAGCAACGGCGTAGTCATTAGGACATAGCCAAGCGCGGCTCCGAATAATGCTTTCATGACCTTGCTCCCGCTCATTTTGGCACGATAGTGAAGCGATAGGGGATATACAGAAATACGTCGGTGTTACTGACCTGCGACCAGAACAGCTGCCCGTCGATCCCGCTGACCTGCACCGCATAATCGGGTCCGAAGACCGCCGCCTGCGCCCGCGCATTTTCAGCCACTAGCTTCACAATAGCGCCGCGATACTGATCGGGATCGATAATGGTCAGCGTTACGCCGCCGCCCTTGTCGATTGCTCCACGCCCCGTTTTGGGGACGCTTTTTACGAATTCGCTCAGCTTCTTCTCGGCATTGGCAACCGATCCTGCCAACTTGGTCTTGACCATGAAACTGACTTGGCTGGTATCGATACGCCCTGCGCCGATCATCGGTAGTTCCTGATAATTGGCCTTGGTCACCGGGACCAGTTCAACGCTGCCCGTTACCATCTCGACGCCCGCAGCGCTTGCGCGGTCGAGCGCCGACACGAGCATCGTGTGGATTTCGCGTTTCCTGTCGGCTTCGTCGCGCGAATCAGACGAGATCAGTACCTGCATCACCGCCGAATCGGCCTGACGCCGCAGCCCGATCACGGGCCGCTCCTGCTGCGCATAACGCGCATTGAGCCTGTTCGCGGTGACAACAACTTCGCCCAAAGCGGGTGCATTAGCGTCTTGCGCCAACGCCGGAACGACGGTGCCTACAAATATGCCCGCCGCAAGAATGGATATTGCTTTCATCAGCTTCCCCTCCAGCCGAAAATGTCCGTCATTTTGGTTGGAAAGACAAGTGCTAAGCTTGCCTGGGCTTTTATTCCGAACAAGCTTTGCGAGCCGAGAAAATCTCGGCTAGAGGCTGTGCCATGAGCGAAACCGTATCCTTTGGCTATGAACAGGTTAGCCCCGAAGAAAAGACCGCACGCGTCGGCGGCGTCTTTTCGAATGTCGCGCGCAAATATGACATCATGAACGATGCCATGTCGGGCGGTATGCACCGGCTGTGGAAAGACAAGTTCGTTCGCCGCGTAAAACCTCGCGCTGGTGAAGATATTCTCGACATGGCGGGCGGCACCGGCGACATCGCTTTCCGCATGGAAAAGTCTGGCGCGCAGGTGACCGTGTCCGACATCAATGAAGATATGCTCGCCGTCGGCATGGAACGCGCGATGGAGCGCGGTATCGATACCTTAATCTGGTCGCCGCAAAATGCGGAAACGCTCACCTTTCCCGACAAGCATTTCGATGCTTACACGATCGCTTTCGGTATCCGCAACGTAACCGACATTCCGGCGGCACTCAAGGAAGCGCACCGCGTATTGCGCTATGGCGGGCGGTTTTTCTGCCTGGAGTTCTCGACCGTTGAATGGCCGGGTTTGGCCCAGGTTTACGACGTCTATTCGGACAAACTTGTTCCCAAATTGGGTAAGGCGATTGCAGGCGACGAAGATAGTTATCGCTATCTGGTCGAATCGATCCGCCGCTTTCCCGATATGCAGAATTTTAAGCGCATGATCGGTGAAGCAGGGTTCGTACAAACAAAAGTCGAACCGATTATGGGCGGACTCGTTGCCATCCACAGTGGCTGGAAGGTTTAACACCGCTCCAAATGACTCGGCCCTCCACTCACATCTTCCGCTTGCTCAAATGGGGCCGCATCCTCGCACGACACGGCGCACTGCGCGCCATCGAAGGCGACCGCAATACACCGCCGCAGGTCAAGCGGTTGTGTCGGATTGCGCGTCTCGGCACCATCCAGCCGAAAATCCCCGATTACGCTGGCGCATTCCGGGCAATTGGTCCCGCGGCCATTAAACTTGGCCAGACGCTGGCGACCCGTCCCGACATTATTGGAGTCGATGCAGCTCATAATCTTTTGATGCTTCAGGACCAGCTCCCGCCTGCGCCGTTCGAGGCTGTTTATGCCGAAATCGATACCAGCCTCAACAAACCGGCTGCCGAACTGTTCGAATATATTGACCCCGTCGCGGTGGGGGCCGCCTCGATAGCGCAGGTCCACCGCGCACGCACCACCGAAGGCAGGGATGTTGCGGTCAAGGTGCTTCGCCCCGGTATCCGCGAACAATTCGCGCGCGACATCGAAACCTACGAATGGGCGGCGGCGCATTTAGAGGCGTTGGGCGGCGAGGCGGCGCGCCTTCGTCCGCAACTCGTAGTTGCGAACCTCAAACGCTGGACCCTGCGCGAACTCGACTTGCGGCGTGAAGCCGCCAGCGCTTCCGAGCTCAAAGACGCGATGGTCGCAGTGGACGGATATACGATCCCGGCTATCGACTGGGATCGCACATCGGGCCGCGTACTGACGCTGGAATGGGTCGACGGAATCAAGATTGCGGATATCGAAGCGTTAAAAGCGGCCGGGCATGACCTCAGTAAATTGGCCGAAAAGCTGGTGCTCACGTTTCTGCGGCAAGCGATATCCGAAGGCTTTTTCCACGCCGATATGCACCAGGGCAATTTGTTCGTCCGCGCCGACGGCACGATTGTCGCTATCGACTTCGGCATCATGGGCCGGATCAACCGGCAGGCGCGGTTCTGGCTGGCGGAAATTCTCTACGGGCTAACGACGGGCAATTACAAACGCGTCGCCGAAATCCATTTCGAGGCGCAATATGTGCCAAGCTACCACAATGTCGACGAATTCGCGACCGCACTGCGCGCCGTAGGTGAGCCGACGCGTGGCAAGCCGGTTAGCGAGCTGTCGGTCGGCCAGATGCTCGATAGCCTGTTTGCAATAACCCGCGATTTCGACATGCAAACGCAGCCGCATCTGTTGCTGCTGCAAAAGACGATGGTGATGGTTGAAGGGATCGCAACCTCACTCAACCCCGGCATCAACATGTGGGACGTCGCAGCGCCTTATGTCCGCGACTGGATTCGTGGCGAACTGGGACCAGAGGCCGCACTGGCCGACGGTATCAGGAAACAAGCGGATACGTTGATGATGATCCCCGACATCATCCGCCGTCTCGATGAACAGCTGCCGCGCAAGGGCGGCGCGCCGGAGGCGCCGCCATTGCCAGAGGTCCAATTGGTGTGGGAACGGCGCGCAGGCGGAAATGGCTGGCGCTATTTTGCTATCGCTGCATTGGCGAGTGCGGCTGGCGCTGCGGCAATGTGGGCGCTAGGATAACGCCATGACCGAAGCCAAACGGGTCCTCCTAATCGTCACCGGCGGCATTGCGGCGTACAAAGCGCTCGAACTGGTACGCCTGCTTAAACGCCAAGGGATAGCTGTGCGCGCGGTGATGACGCAGAGTGCGACCGAGTTTGTTACTCCACTTTCTATGGGCGTGATGACCGAAGATCAGGTTTACGGCGACATGTTCGACCTGAAGGAAGAGCGCGAGATCGGGCACATCCAGCTCTCCCGCCAAGCCGACCTCATTGTCATTTGCCCCGCTACCGCGAATATCCTTGCCAAGATGGCAGCGGGGATCGCCGATGATTTGGCAACCACGATATTGCTTGCAACCGACAAGCCGGTGCTGGCGGTGCCTGCCATGAACGTGCGGATGTGGCAGCACACTGCAACACAGCGCAACCTGAAGCAACTGCGCGCAGACGGCGTTACCGTTATGGACCCCGACGAAGGCGCGATGGCATGTGGCGAGTTCGGTCCCGGACGTCTGCCCGAACCGCCTGCCGTTGCCGAGCGGATTTGCGCGATGTTGGGGCATGGTTTCGATGCGGCACTGACGGTTGGACGCGCGCCAACGACCTTTCCCGCCGCGCTGGCATCGCAACCCGACTTTGCCGATATCAACCACCGTCCCTTGTTCGGTAAGCGGGTGCTGG
>JANLSY010000304.1:0-8752 GCA_031362665.1 Sphingomonadales bacterium | reverse complement strand
CGAAGCGAGCCTCCATTCGACCAATTCGCGTCGAACCGGACGGCCGCAGCACTGGCCGATGCGGCCATCGCCCTCGACTGGATGACCGAAAGCTTGGCCGAACAGCGCATAACGAGCGATAAAAACAGTATTAGGCTTGATAGCAAAGACTTACCGAAAGAAATTCAGCGCCGTTTGCTTTTGCTGGCGTTGCAGCAAATACGTCCCGCAATCGCCCCGCGCGGCGAGGCAATAGAGCGGCTCATGACCGACCTGAAGGCAAGCAAAACCGCCACAATCGGCGATATCCTTTGCCAAGGTGGAGATACCTGGCTTTTCACTCCAGCGCCACCGCGCCGCAACCATAGCTAATTTGGTCAATTTTTGCGGTTCGTTATATTGCCATTCACCGTTTCGAGCCTACATTAACCCTGAACTTCGGTCGCCATTCGCGCCGGATGAGTGAACAAGGCTGACAAAATGAACGACGAACAGGACCCCAAAGGCAATCCGCTACTCCGTAATATGGCGATTTGGTCGGCGATTATCGTCGCCCTACTTCTGCTTGCGTCGATGTTCAGCGGCACGTCTGAAACCGCCAAGGGTATCAGTTATTCGAGCTTCCGCGAAAAGGTCGAGGCAGGTGAAGTCAAGTCGGTCGCGATTGCGCCTGAGCGCATTACTGGTAAATTGCAAAACGACGAGACTTTTGCCACCATCCCCGTTCCGGGCGACAGTGGGCTTTATCCGCTGCTCGATGAAAAGGGCGTCGACGTGCAGGGCAAGGCGGTCGAATCGCCTAGCCTGCTTCAGTATTTGCTCATTCAGGCGCTGCCATTCATGCTGATCCTCGGCATCGCGTTCTTCGTTCTGCGCCAGATGCAGAAAGGCGGCGGCGCTGGCGGCGCAATGGGCTTCGGCAAATCGAAGGCGAAGCTGCTGACCGAAAAACATGGCCGCGTGACCTTCGAGGACGTTGCCGGCATCGACGAGGCGCGCGAGGAGCTTCAGGAAATCGTCGAATTCTTGAAAGACCCGCATAAATTTTCTCGCCTTGGCGGCAAAATCCCAAAGGGTGCGTTGCTGGTTGGCTCACCGGGCACCGGTAAAACCCTGCTCGCCCGGGCAATTGCCGGTGAAGCCGGCGTACCCTTCTTCTCGATCTCAGGTTCAGACTTCGTTGAAATGTTCGTCGGCGTTGGCGCTAGCCGCGTGCGCGACATGTTCGAACAGGCCAAGAAAAACGCACCGTGCATCGTTTTCATAGACGAAATCGATGCTGTTGGACGCAGCCGTGGCGCAGGCCTTGGCAACCAGAATGACGAGCGCGAGCAGACGCTGAACCAACTGCTTGTCGAAATGGACGGCTTCGAAGCCAATGAAGGTATTATCATCGTTGCCGCGACCAACCGCCCAGACGTGCTCGACCCCGCATTGCTGCGTCCAGGCCGCTTCGACCGTCAGGTCGTTGTGCCGCGCCCAGATATCGATGGCCGCGTCAAGATTCTTGAAGTGCATATGAAGAAGGTGCCGCTTGCTCCCGACGTCGATGGCCGCGTTATCGCGCGCGGAACACCCGGCTTTTCGGGTGCCGACCTCGCCAATCTGGTGAATGAGGCGGCGCTGCTTGCTGCCCGCAGGGGCAAGCGCCTTGTTGCCATGCAGGAGTTCGAGGACGCCAAGGACAAGGTGATGATGGGGACCGAGCGCCGGTCTATGGTCATGACTGATGATGAGAAGAAAATGACGGCCTATCATGAAGCCGGGCATGCGATCGTCTCGATCCATGAAGCGGCATCGGACCCCATTCACAAGGCAACAATCATTCCGCGCGGTCGCGCCCTGGGCATGGTCATGCGCCTGCCCGAGCGCGATAATTACAGTTATCACCGCGATAAAATGCACGCCAACCTGTCGGTATCGATGGGCGGACGCGTCGCCGAAGAACTGATTTTCGGTTACGATAAGGTCAGTTCGGGCGCGTCGAGCGACATCCAGTACGCGACCAGCCTCGCGCGCGACATGGTAACCCAATGGGGCATGTCCGACGAAATGGGGCCGCTGCAATATGAAGAAAAGCATGACGGCTATCTTGGCTATGGCATGTCGCAACGCTCGGCAATGTCCGACGAAACTGCAAAGAAGATTGATGCCGAAATCCGCAAGCTGGTCGAAGGCGGCCACAAGCGTGCGACTGACTTGTTGAAAAAGCACAACAAGCAATTGCACCTGCTGGCGAACGCGTTGCTCGAGTTCGAGACTTTGTCGGGCGAGGAAATCAAACAATTGCTGGAAACCGGCAAGTTCGAACGGGACGATGGCAAGGTTATCAAGCCATCGGGCATTCCGCAAATCGGTACCGCGATTCCGAAAGCCGGTCGGCGCAAACCGCAAATAGGTAGCGCATCGCCACAGGGAACTTAATTAGCAGCTATTCATTTCGACTTCATCGCCTTATGCCCAAGGCGGAGAGAGTCGAGGTCGCAAGAATGAATTTCAAACTGCTGATTGCAGGCGGGGCGTTATCGCTCTGCGCTGTACCTGCGTATGCGATGGACGCCGAAACCTTCTACATGAAGGCTGTAGCCCTCAAAAAAAAGGGCATGGGGATGATGTTTTCCAAAGACCTCAGGCCAATGGCGCGCCATTTCGAAGCGGCGGCCGATTCGGTTAAGGCCGAGAATGAACAGGCCCGGTTGGAAGGCAAGGCGCTATATTGCGCACCTAAAAAATATCGGCTGACTGCTGACCAGTTTATCGCCGAATTCGCACGTATCCCCCAAGAACGCCGTCGCAAACAGACCGTGCGAGACGCTTGGCGCGAAATAGTCATTCGCCGTTTTCCCTGCTAGTTTTGAACCGTGCACATCAATGCGGATTAACGAACATCATTGGCGATGTACCGGAACGCAGCTGATTAATATCGCGTTCACTTTCTGAACGATAGCCGCCACTTTTTATGAAACAAAGGAGCGAGCATGACTAGCAAGAGAGGTTTTTTAACACTTGGATTAGCGATCTGTTTATGCGCGGTCGCAGTCAATGCAGCGCCCGGAGATATGAGTGTTGCAACGTTCCTTGCGAAAGCTGAAAAATTGCAGGCGAAGGGTATGATGGCTTTGATGTCATCGGACATCGGTGTTTTGAAAGCTGAAGCAAATGCAGCAGGTGCCAAATATCGTTCCATGCTGAAATCGGATGCTGCAAACAAACGCCCCCCACATAGTTGCCCTCCAGCCAAGGCCAGGTTCAATTCTAACGACCTGATGAAACATCTTAAAAGCTACACGACAGAAGAGCGTCAGAAGACCAATATTACGACGGCAACCGCCGATATGATGAAGAAGCGCTATCCTTGTAAATGAGGCCGCGTTACGCAGGCATTGAAATGACAATATATTGCGATGAATCTGGCGGCGTTGGCCGTGGCGTAATGACACTCGCAGCCCTTTCAATCGAGGCAGAGGTCGCTGAAAACATACTTCAGAGGTTTCGTGAAGTAACTGGTCTTTTGGGAGAACTAAAAGGCAGTCGAATCGATCTCGCCGAACGCGCATTACTGTTCGAATTGCTTGACGGGGTTGATTGGTCAGCAACAGTGGGCATCGCGATTTCTGCTCTCAGCCCGGAACAAGGCGCCGATCGCGGTGACCATGATGTGGCGATTTATGCCGCCTTGCTGGAGGATAGCGTTGAATTCCTGCTGTCTGAAAAAACGGGCTGCGTGAGCGTCATCATCGATGACGGCCGATACGGGGAGGTAACCCTATCTCGCATCCGGAAAGATATCGCGGGTATCATTGGACCATGCGGCAGCACGCAGCTGGAGCTTAGCCATCGCTTGGCCGGACTTCAGATCGCAGATGTCATCGCGAATACTTTCTTCAATCGCGCAATGGTCACCGAGCGGCAGGGCAGGATGGCAGCGATTGTTGCTCCATTTCTGGAAAGCGGAAAAATCCAGATGCGGCTTTTATCCGGTAACCCCGAGAGTGATGATCAGCGTGGCGAACAGGGTTAGCGCCGTCATTGCAAAAATAGACAACAAGCACATTCGCCAAAAAGCCCCGAAACGTGACGTTTCATATGCATGATGGATATGACGGTACATGTGGATTGGAGGAAGGAACGCAAGCGAGAACCCACCAATTACTTCAGTTGAGGGAAGGCTGATCAGCAAGGCCGAGATAACGCCCAGCAGCATTATGAAAGTGAGTGAATAGGTGACGAACACGGCATGATCGAACATCCGAAACCGCCGCCGCCAGAAAAAAAGAAGCCACACAAAAGGTATCGAAATCGGGATCAGCGCCCAGCTAAACTTATAGGCGTTAGACTGCATTTTGTAGAGCAATAGCTGCGGATTGTCCCTGGCCTTCTCGACCGCCTTGTTGAGAGATTTCGCACCCGGAAAATCGAGATCGGTAAAGCGAAATTCATTCTCGCTCGTCTCGCCTTTGACGAACGCATTGGCAGCGCCGCTCATCAGCTTGAGACCCATCCTGTCGCCTTCGAGCCTTTCCTCAAGCGCTGCCGTTGGCTTGCCAGCCTTTTGCGCCGCGTCAATCTCTGCCTCCAGCTTTGCTATGTCGGTCTCCAGCTTACTTTTTCCCAGCTCAATCTTTCGCGCACCAAGTTCTGCCGTGCGAACGATCTTGCCTTCACCTTCATCGAGCTTTTTGAGCCTTTCTCGGTTTCGGGAAATTTGGCCATCCATCCATTCGTATATGACCGCGCCGTCGGCAATTGCCTCTTTCTTGTCCGCCTCCAGCTTGGCGATATCATCCAGGATTTCTTTACGATCCTCCTGATATTGCGCCTGCGCGACTTCAACGGTCACCTCAGGATTGATGCTGGCATCTTCCGGCACCAACCAGTTGAACACGGCGAATGTGAGGAATACCGTAAACAGGAACAACGCCAGCGGAGACACGAACTTCGCCCGTTCACCATGGACATAGCGACGCGTCAGCTCACCCGGATTCCAGAATAGCATGGGTAAAGTGCGCCAGATCTTGCCGTCAAAGTGCAAAACGCTGTGCAAAATGTCATGGCCGAATGCGTGCAGCGTGCGGTGCACCTTCGCTTTTTGTCCGCACGCATGGCAATGGGAACCGATCAGGGTTGTCCCGCAATTCTGGCAATTACCTACGGCCGATTGACCTTCGCCAGCATTGGGCTCGACGGCGCGCGCAAGCACCGCGCCTGTCAATATATCCGCTGCCCCTGCCAATTCCCCGCTCATTGCGAATACTTATCAGCGGTGCAGACGATTGCCAAAAGAAAAGGCCCGGACGAACCGGGCCTTCTTCATGTAACGATTTGCGCAAGCTTACCGGTCGTAATCGCGCTGCATTCCTGCACCACGCGCTGGCGCAGCCGCCGTCAGGCGAAGCGCTTCTGCAGACAGGCTGATCGAACCAATTTCATCGGCTTCTTCGTCTTCGTCGACCTGTACCTTCTGCAGCGACTGGACAAGGCCTTCTTGCAGTTGCGCAGGGTGAACGGTCTCTTCGGCAATTTCACGCAAAGCCACAACAGGGTTTTTATCGCGGTCGCGGTCGATGGTAAGCTCAGCGCCGCCCGAAATCTCGCGTGCACGCTCGGCGGCGAGTAATACGAGGTCAAAACGGTTGGTGACCTTGTCAATGCAATCTTCAACGGTAACGCGTGCCATGCTGGCTCCTGATTCTTCGAAATTTCCGGAAAGTCGAGCGCAACTAGGGTTTGACAGCAAGAATGTCAATGAAAAGGGCTGGCCGCTTGCCGTTGGCTGCGGCAGGCTCTAGGTCCGGGTCATGACGGCCAAGTTACCCGGAAAGCATTTTCACGTTGCGGGGCACGACTTGCACTTGATCCACTCGCCCGAAGACCGGCTGGCAGCGGTGATTGGCCTTATCGCATCAGCACGCAAGACCATCCGGATGTGCTTTTACATGTATGCCAGCGATCAAACCGGAGAACAGGTGCTGAGAGGTTTGGTAGCTGCCGCAAGCCGAGGCGTACGAGTCCAGCTTATCATCGACGGTTTTGGTTCAAGTAACGTCTCCGACAGCTTCTTTGATCCACTGTTGGCGGCTGGGGGCAAATATCACTGTTTCAGCACGAGAAAAGGGACCGGCTATTTTATCCGCAACCATCAGAAAATATTGATTGTCGATGAAGCCCGTGCGCTCACGGGCGGCTTCAATATCACCGACCAATATTTCGGTGGCAAAGGCGACGACAGCTGGGAAGATTTGGGCGTTATACTTTCCGGACCAGAAGTTGCACATTTGGTTGAATATTTTGATCGGCTGGATACGAACTCGCAAGACGGACGTGTAAGGTTTCGCGGAATTCGGGCAATTATCCGCGAATGGCGTCCAGGCATTGGCGAGGTGCAATGGCTGTTAGGTGGGCCGTCGAACAGGCTTTCGCCCTGGGCGCTGGCATTCAAACGAAGCCTCGAAAACGGCAAGCGCTTTGACATTGCTTCCGCCTATTTTTCGCCGTCGCAAAGCATAATCCGTCGGATTGCAAGGATCGCCAAACGTAACAAGGGGTCGCGGCTGGTGCTGGCGGGCAAGACCGACAACGGCGCCACAATCCCCGCGGCGCGGCTTACCTATCGATATCTGCTCAAGCGCAAAGCACAAATTTACGAATTCCAGCCGCGCCCGTTGCACATGAAACTGATGGCGATCGACGATGTTGTCTATATCGGTTCGGCTAACCTCGATATCCGAAGCATGTTCATCAACATGGAAATCATGCTTCGGGTGAAGGACGCGGGCCTTGCCGACCATGTCCGCGAACTGATCGATGGGTTGGTGGCGCAATCGGAAGAGCAGACCAGACTCTTGCTCAAACAACGCGATAGCTGGTGGAGCCGAATAAAAGCCGGGTTGGCTTACTTCCTCGTAAACTCGGTGGATTACACGATCGGCAGGCGGATCAAATTTGGACTGCTCAGCGACCGGTAATTATTCTTTCCAGCCCCAGAACAGGTGGCAAGGGAGAATATTCCAGAACTCATATCCGCTGTCGATCTTTCGGAAATGCGGAGCCATGAAATCGCGGGCGCGGGCGCGGAACTGGTAAACGAGGAAGGCGCCACCGGGACGGATCGCTTTGGCCGTTTCCTCGGCTATCACCGGACCCAGATTGCCCGGCAATGTCGAAAAAGGGAGGCCGGACAGGACATAGTCCGCATTTTTGAAACCGAATTGAGCGATAATCTCGTTCACATCGGCTGCTGAGCCATGCACCGCAATAAAGCGGCTGTCGCGAAACGACTTGCGCAGATAGGCAATGAAATCTTCGTTGAGATCAATCACCAGCAGCGTTGCGTCGGGACGCATTTTATCTAGCACGGGCTGGCAGAACGTACCGATGCCCGGACCATATTCGACAAAAAGCTTCGTATTGTCCCAGTCCACAGGCGCGAGCATCTTTGCTACGGTGCGATCAGAAGATGGGATGATAGAGCCGACCATAACCGGATGCTTGACGAATCCTTTGAAAAACACACCCCAAGGTCCAAGAAACCTGGCTGCCCGGGCTTTGAAGCGGTCCAGCAATTGGGGCTTGGCCAGCGATGATGGAGTCATGAAATTGTCCGGAAACTGTTATTGTTTAGGCCGCTGCGTTTCGCAAATATGTCATCTTTATGCAACCGCATTAAGTACAAAACGCATTTGTGCAGGTTGCGTTCCGGCGCCAAACCCGCTTATGCGGCTGATATGGCAACGCATCCCAAAGGCAGCGTCGCGGTGATATTCATCGCCCAGCGCACATCGGAAGATGATGCCGACTATGCAGTTGCTGCCTCGGCGATGTCTGCGCTTGCCGCGATGCAGCCCGGCTATATTGGTATGGATTCGGTACGCGGGTCCGACGGCCTCGGGATCACAGTTAGCTATTGGGCGAGTGATAGCGACGCAAAGGCATGGCGAGACCATGGTGAACATGCGCTGATCCGCGATGCGGGGCGCGACCGCTGGTATTCGTATTACAGCCTGCATGTAGGCGAAATCACCCGGAGCTATGATTGGCAAAAGTCATGAGTGCGGTCCCCGCCATTCCCAATGGCCGCGTCGTTGTCCTATTCCTTGTGATGTTGGTGGCTGCAGCTGGTAATACGGCCATGCAATCCGCATTACCGGCCATCGCCAGCGAGCTCGACATGCCCGATGTTTGGGTTTCACTAGCCTTTAGCTGGTCCGCTTTACTTTGGGTCATTACCGCGCCGAAATGGGCGCGCATGTCCGACCGGCGCGGGCGCAAACAATTGATGAGTGTTGGTGTTATAGGTTTTATCGCTTCAATGGGCTTATGCGGGCTCGTGCTTTGGTTGGGACTGACGGGCATCATCGGCGCAGGCATGACCTTTGTCTTGTTCGCGATATTCCGCAGCCTTTATGGGGGATTTGGCTCGGCATCGCCGCCCGCTGTTCAGGCCTATGTCGCAGCGCGCACCGAACGCGCGGAGCGAACTAAGGCTTTGTCGATGCTGGCCTCCTCTTTCGGCGTAGGAACAGTTATCGGTCCTGCAACTGCGCATTACTTCCTGTTTCCGCCCTTTGGCCTAGCAGGTCCACTCATTATGTTCGCGCTGTTCGGTGTAGGCGTTCTGGTTGCACTTCATGTGATGCTGCCGAACGACACCCCACGCTTTGCTGCACGCGGTGCAGTGGCCACCTACCCAAACTCTGCGTCGATGAACTCGCCAAATGAAGAGGAAGTCGAAGGTCAGGCGTTGGACGCGGCGCTGCCCGACGCCGAAATACGA
>JANLSY010000287.1:0-3343 GCA_031362665.1 Sphingomonadales bacterium | reverse complement strand
CCGCTGCCGGCCACCGGTCCCCGCTCGATATGCTGCGCCTGACTCGGTCAGTCTCGCGAGCACGCCCGCAGGTCTTCTTCTCGCCGTCCGTCTATTCCTACTTCCCGCTGCCTCCGGGACTCCCGGCTGTGATCACGATTCATGACACGATCGCCGAGCGTTTCACCAAAGTTCAAGCGCGCGACAAGAGCCATGTCGGACGTATCGCCGCATGAGCCAACGCATGCAATAGCGTCACAAGGCACAACAAGCTTTGGCGATGCGACGAAAAAAGAAACCCGGCCATCACAGCCGGGTTTCCTTATCTCTGGCCCGACATCGTTGTCGGATGAAGCGCTCGCTCAATAATCGGGCGCGTAATGGTGCTCGATGGCCCACAGGTACCAGTTATCGACCACGGTGCCGGTCAACAGAATGCCGATTCCGCCGCACAGCGGGCAAAGCACCGCAAACCACCAGGCCCAGCGATGGATCGATTCCATCGTCGCGTTGAAGCCCATTGTCCATCTCCAGAATAGGGCAGCGCGCTCGGATGCCGTGCCGCGGTCGGTAATCTGCTCGAGTTCGCGCTCACCGCCATAACGGCCTACCGCAAGGATGGTCGCGCCGTGCATCGCGAACAGCAATGCCGATCCGTAGAGAAATACGATCGAAAGCGCGTGGAATGGATTGTAGAACAAGTTGCCATAGGTCAGCGAGAAATTGTTGGTCCATTCCAGATGCGAGAAAATGCCGAACGGCACCGCCTCTGACCACTGGCCCATAAAGAAGGGGCGGATAAACCCAAGAACGAGATACAACCAGATTGCCGCCGCAAAAGCCCATGAGACGTGCGTTCCCATGCCCAGCGCGCGTGCCCTGCGATAGCCCCTCACCCACCACAATATGATCGATAGCGTCAAGAAGAACCCGGCCAATATCCACCAGCCGCCTTCTTTGAGCGGCACAAAGGGATCAAAACCATGTTCTGGTCCCGGAGGGTTGAGCGTCAGCCAGAAAAACTGCCGGACAAACTCGACCGGGTCCCAGCCTACCGAGGCCGCCATGTTGAACCCGATAATCTCGATCGCGAAGAAACCGAACATCAGCGACGCAACGCCCAGCCATCCTAGATAGATCGGTCCGATCTGCGCCTGCCCGAATTTGCCCATCCAATAGCTCACGCCGGTCATGTTGATGCGTGATTCGTCCCCTGCGGGTAGTGGCATGCCCATTTCGGGGGCGTGCACCAGCTGCACTTGGGTGAATATATTCTGATAACGTGCCATTTCTATATCCTCCCGTTAAGACCAGATTGGTATGTTGCGCCACCATTCCCACCACTCAGGCCAGCCGCCTGCGTAAAGTGGTCCGGCGATGATGATGCACACCGCGCTCCAGAAACCCGCATTTAATGCTAGGAAAAGTCCAAGCCGGTGGATGCCGATGGTCCCAACAGAATAGCCGATGAAGTCGCGGAAGAATGTGTCTTCATATTCGGGCGTTTTGACTTTCTCGCCCTTCATCGGGTTGACCGCGGACAGGATGAGCGCACCATGCAGTGCAAGGGCGAAGGTCGTCGTAAAGAAAAACGACACCGCGATCATGTGTGCCGGATTGTAATGGAAGTTCACATATTGATATCCGGTGTTCGACACCCAATCGAGGTGGCTGAATATCCCGTAAGGGAAGCCATAGCCCCATGCTCCCAAAAGGAACGGTCGGAATATCACCAGCGTCATATAGGCCAGGATCGCAAAGCCGAAAGCGATGGGTACATGATAACCCATGCCCAGCTTGCGGCAAATCTCTACCTCTCGCAGCGCCCACGAAATGAAAGCGCCGGTGGCACACATCGTGATGATCTGCCAGAAACCGCCCTCTTTCAATGGAGCAAGCCCGAGGCCATATTTGACATCGGGCGGATTGATAGAGATCAGCCACGGATTCCACGTTGGCCCCAATGAAGCGGCGTATAAAATCAGGGCTGTCCCCAAGATCGCGCATATCGCCGAGATCACGCCGAAAAAGCCGACGTAGAAAGGCCCGATCCAAAAATCGAACAGGTCTCCGCCGATCAGCGTGCCACCGCGAACACGGTATTTTCTTTCAAAACTCAACAGCGACATAGCACGTCCCCTCATGCCCTATCGGGCAAGTCTTTTGGTGCTCCTGCGAAAAGAGCAAAGAGCTTAGCCTGCCCGCCACGATGGCGGGAAAACTGTCTATTCAGCCTTATCCCGGGAGGTTCGTGAGCACCTGAGTGCCACGAACCTCATTGGGGCTTGGTTCAGGTCAGCTAGCCGGAGCAGCGGCCGGGGCAACGGCAGGCGCCGCAGCCGGAGCCGCAACGGCAGCAGCCGGTACAACCGCCGGTCCTTCGATCCAGTTGAAGCGATCAGTGCTCAACAGGATAAAGTGGATCAGCAAAGCCAGAACGAACAGGAAAACGGCCAGAGCGACCAAAGTCCTGCGCGGATCGAAGATCATCCATAGTCTCCACATGATACCGCCTCCTTATGCCAAAAATGTTGTGATGGTGGCGGTCGCGACCTGAACTGTATCATTCAGCATTGCATAACCGTCGACGCTTGGGAACCATGGCCGCCACATCCACACCAGCACATGCGCCACAATGGCGATGATGGTGAAAATGACGAAGCTGCTCACAAACATCTTGTGAAATTCCTTGGCTTCTTCCGGGGTCAGATATGCCCCCGGGCCAAAGCGTTCGTTATCGCTCATATACCCTTCTCCATATTAGCCCCAAACGAGCTGCACGAAGCACCTCTTACGGGCAGTTGCCTCGCAGCACCCTCTGCTGCCAAGGTTTGTGACATCCGGCATTCACCGGACGAATAAGCGGAGCGGCTCATGCGCCTGCCCCTTCAAGCATACAGGCCGCCAAACGGTCGGCTGAAACATGGTCTTCGCCGGCACGCCGCGCGCTGCGTTCGGCGGCGTCGCGCAAATTCTTGGCGGCTGAAATTCGGACGAGCACAGGCTGTGCTTCGACGATGGCGTCGAGCTTGGTCTTGGCGTCACGATCCCAACGCAAAGTGGCTTCGCGACGGGCAGGCGTTGCGGCCCCGGCATCCATTTGCGTCGAAAGCGGAAGGATGTGGAAGAGCGCATCGAACAACGCGTTACAAACTTCCTGCACCAGATAGGTCGCGCCCGAATAACCCATATAGGGCGTGCCGGTATGGCGGCGTATGGCAGCGCCCGGGAAGCTGGCTGGAATGAATATCCCGCGCGCGCCAGTCTCGGCCATGTACATGCGTTCGTTATAGCTGCCGAAAATAACCAGCGGTGGATTGGTTGCGATCATTTCGCGGACATTGTGATTGTCGGTCTTGACGCC
>JANLSY010000267.1:0-6251 GCA_031362665.1 Sphingomonadales bacterium | reverse complement strand
GCGATGCGCCCGGGCGCGGTGCCGCTGACGGTGGGTGGAGAAGAAACATTCTGCGAACGCATCGCAATGATCGGCAATCCACCGCCTATCATGGGTACGCTCGACCGGGCAGCGCTCACAAAAGCAGGCTTCAAAATAATGGTACGCCCTGACCCTGCGATCATTGCCGAACATGCTTTCACCACCGGTGTCATCCCGCTAGACAGTTTTGAACGCGCAGCCATTCCCACGAAAATGCATCCGGGCATCGGTTGCGACGTGGCTGGTCTAAATCCCGCAAAACGGTCGGCGACTGAGCTACCGGACGACGGCGAGCATGAACTGGCGACGTGTTATGCGGTAAAGGGCCTCGGGCTTGTTGTGATCGCCTCGTGCAGCCACCGAGGCGTCATAAACTCCGTTCGCCGCGCTCAGGCGGTGTCGGGAATCCAGAAGGTGCATGCGGTAATGGGCGGATTTCATCTGGTCCGGCCACGAACCGAAGAGGAAGCAAAACGCACCGTCGCCGAATTCGCAATAATCGATCCGACTTATATTATCCCAATGCACTGCACGGGTGAGCCCTTCATCGCCGAAGCGCTCCGCGTGATGCCGCAAAAAATCGTGAGGCCTTATGTCGGTACGAAATTTGTTTTCAGCGCGATCGCGTAGCGGGTTACTTGTATCAATGCCGCGTCTTCCCTGCGCGTTGCATGCCCCAGAACATAGGCCCTTCAGGTACTTGCCAGATATGCTTCACTTCAAATCCGAAGCTTTGATATAGCCCGACATTTTTTTCATCAGCAGTTTCGAGGTACGCCGGAAGCCCGTCATGATCGGCGCGTTCGAGGCCTGCTCGGATTGCCGCACCGCCGAAGCCATGGCCTTGGAATGAGGGATGGGTACCGGCGAAATGCAGGTACCAGAATGGCTCGGTCGGCAGATGCTTTTCGATCAGCTCGGCAACTTCCAGCCCGCGCGGCAACGATGCGCGCAACACTTGTGCAAAGGGTATGATCATGCGTGCGCGGTCCCATAGGCCGTCATGCGCTTGCCCCGGGCCGCGCCACAGGGTGACTGCCTCGAACTGGTCGGTGCCGAACACCGCGCCTTTGCGAAACTCTTCGCGCAGCAACAGATGAAACGCCCCCGGCAGTCGCGCGGCGCGTTGCTTTGCGTCCGGAATCACATAGCTCCAACCAGATTCGCTCTGAAACGCCAGCGCCAACGTTTCGACAATGTCCGGACTATCGGTTGGCTGAAGCAGCCGAGTTGTATGCAAAACTTATGCTTTCGCCTGCGTCAATATCGGCAGATTACGCACCCGCTTGCCAGTCGCCGCAAACAGCGCGTTCGTGAGTGCAGGAGCAGCTGGCGGGACGCCGGGTTCGCCGATACCGCCCATATAGGCACCGCTGTTGATGAAATGCACATCATGCTCCATCGGCGCGTCAGCCAGCTTTAGAATCGGGTAATCCGAGAAATTGCTCTGTTGCACCGCGCCCTTGTCGAGGGTGATGGCTTCGCCGATTGCCGAGGAAAGCCCCATGATCGTGCCGCCCTCGATTTGTGCCAGCGCTCCATCGGGGTTCACAATGCTGCCTGCGTCAACGACCGTATAGACTTTATGCACCTTGGGGCTGCCATCTTCCTTGACCGATGCCTCGATGACATGCGCGACAATCGTCTTGAAGCTTTCGACGATGGCAACACCGCGTCCAACGCCTTCGGGCAAGGGCGTTCCCCAACCGCTGCGCTGCGCGACGGTGTCGAGCACCAGCAAATGCCGCGAACCCGCTTTCAAATGGTTGCGGCGAAATTCGACCGGATCGACGCCGGCTGAATGTGCGAGCTCGTCCATGAAGCTTTCATTGTAAAAGCCCTGCTGGGTCGAATTAACCGACCGCCAAGCGCCGGTAATCTGGTTCGAAGGATGTTCGTAATGGCGGCGTGTAACGACGGGCAGATTATAAATGAAGATCGTTTCGGCCTCGGCGCTTTCGGTCTGGGCGTAATCATTCTGGTAAGCCGCGATCCGCTTGTTGCTGTTCACATTCGCCTTCAGCACAGCTGCGCTTTGCGGGCGATATGCGCCTTGCGCGATTTCCTCTTCACGGCTCCAGATCAGCTTGACCGGATAGGGCAATTGCATCGCCAGCTTGGTGACTTGCTGAACAATTTCCATATACATCGGCAAGCGACGACCAAAGCTGCCGCCAATCAACATCGGATGGAAAGTAACATTGTCCGCGTCAAGACCGGATACTTCCACAGCCATCATCTTGGATGCCAGCGGGTCCTGCATCCCGCCCCAGATATTCAATTTGCCGTCCTTGTGATGCGCGGTCAGCGCGAAAGGCTCCATCATCGCGTGGTGCAGGAACGGAACCTGATATTTGGCCTCGACCGGCTTTGCGCCAAGGCCCGCCTTGACGTCGCCTTCGCCAGCCTCGCCGGCCGGCTCGCCCTTTGCGATCAGGTCGTCATAGGCCTTGAATATTGAAGCCGTCGAAACGCCGCCGTTGCCTCCGTCGGTAAACTGCGGCGTTAGAGCGCGAAGCCCCGAAATCGCGGGCCAGTAGCCGTTCGCCACCACGGCGACGGCATCGTCGAGCTTGATGACTTTCTCAACGCCTTTCACTGCCATAGCGGGTGCGGCGTCGACCGAGGTCAGCTTGCCACCACGTGCGGGCGCGGCCATGATTGTGGCAACACGCATGTCAGGGACGGTGAAGTCCATGCCATATTGTGCGGTGCCATCGACCTTAGCGGGAATATCGAGGCGTTGCATCGATTGGCGCATCAACCGGTATTGCGATGGGTCTTTGAGCTTCGGCTCATTATCGAGCGACAGGCTCGCCGCTTCTGCCGCCAGTTCGCCGTAAGGCAGCGATTTGTTGGATTTAGCATGGATGACGCGGCTATCCTGCGTTGTCAGTTCGGAAGCCGGAACGCCCAGCCTTTTGGCCGCCGTCTCGATCAGCGCCAACCGGGTGGCCGCGCCGACCTTCTGGAAAGTCACTTGCCCGGTGTAGCGAAGCGCTGAAGAGCCGCCGGTGATCTGCAGGTTCATCTGCCGTGCAATGAACGACATAAAGGATTGCGGGATACCGTTGACGATGCCCGGCTGCCCCGTCATCTCGCCCATAAATCCGCGGCCCAGGCCAGTGTTGGCAAATGCCGATTCCGCCGGCGCCGATACCAGCTTCACCTGATCCCATGCCGCATCGAGTTCTTCCGCCAGCATCTGGGCAAGGCCGGTGTTCGACCCCTGGCCGATGTCGGTGTGCGGTGAATAAATGGTAATGCTGTTGTCCTCGGCGATTTTCAGCCAGGTCGCAAAACTATGTTCGCCTTTGCCGGCGGTCAGTTTTGCGGCGGTTTTGACCGCGTTGCTGTCGGCGATCGAGATACCGAACAGCCCTGCACCGACGACCGCGACGCCGCCGATCAGGAACATGCGCCGCTTAACGCCTTTGCGCTTTGTGGGGGCCGGGGTGTCCATCTCAAGTGTTGGATTGTCAGCCATCATGCGGCTCCTTCAAGTGCGGCTTGGCCTGTGGCGGCGATGATTGCCTTGCGGATACGCGGATAGGTACCGCAGCGGCAGATGTTGGTCATCGCCTCGTCGATCTGCGCGTTGGTTGGCTTGCCGGTTTTCTGGATCAGCGCGACAGCGGCCATGATCTGTCCTGACTGGCAATAGCCGCATTGCGGTACCTGCGCGGATATCCATGCCTTTTGCACCGCGTGCAGCGTGCCGTCTGCGCCTTTCAGGCCTTCGATCGTCGTGATGGACTTGCCGGCGACTTCGCTTATCGGAACGCTGCAGGACCGTGTGGGCTCGCCGTTGACATGCACGGTGCACGCCCCGCAAGCCGCAATCCCGCAACCGAACTTGGTACCCGTCAGGCCAAGCTCTTCACGCACCGCCCACAGCAATGGCGTGTCGGGTTCCGCCTCCAGCATCACTGCCTTGCCGTTCACTGTCGTCGCTATTGCCATGTCGTCATCTCCCGATTGCGTTTCATATAGCAACCCGTTCCGCCCTTTGCTAGGCCAACCCGCATGAAATCAGGAGCCGCCGACCATCACCGCATATTAGCGAGCGTCATGGCGTGGCGAGGCGCTCCGATGGCGCTGGCAACCGTTATCGAAACATGGAAGTCTGCGCCTTGTCCGGTTGGCACACATATGCTGGTGCATGAGGATGGCCGGTTTGTGGGGTCCGTATCGGGCGGCTGTGTCGAAGGTGATATTTTGCAGGTCGCAGCAGATGTTATCGCGCAGAACAGCTTCGCGGTCAGGCGTTACGGAGTGGCCGACGGCTCGGCGTGGGAGGTAGGGCTACCGTGCGGCGGTGACATTGTCGTGTTGGTGCAGAATGTTTCGCCCGAGCATTTTCCGGGCAAGCTGTTCGGCACGATTATCGAAGCGCGCGGTGCTCGTGAAACGCTGCTCATTGGCACCGATCTCGAGAACGGAGCGAGCTACGTCGTCGAGCTTGATACAGGCGGACTGTTCGTCAATCAGTATCTCCCGCCGCGCAGGCTGATTGTCGTCGGCGCGGTCGATATAGCTGCTGCGCTTTCCGACATCGCGCGTTCGATGGGTGTCGAAGTGACGCTCGTCGATCCGCGGGGCCGCTTTTTGACGGAAGAGCGTTTCCCCGGCGTGGTACTTGATGATCGTTGGCCCGATGAAGCGATATCTGCACTTAAACCGGACGCAAGAACGGCTATTGTAACCCTGAGTCACGATCCCAAGATCGACGACCCTGCGCTTGCCGCAGCGTTGCAAAGCAACGCTGCTTATGTCGCCGCGCTGGGTTCCAGGGCTTCGCATGCCAAGCGTATCGAACGGCTCGCGGCATCGGGCGTTAGCGCGGATCAACTCGCGCGGATTGAGGGACCCGCAGGCGTCGCCATCAACGCCATCAGCGCGCCAGAGATCGCGCTGTCGATTGCGGGCGGCATGGTGCGGGCGTTCAATCATGGCATGCGCTGACATCGCCGGTGTGGTGCTCGCCGCCGGGCGGTCGACGCGCTTTGGTTCGGATAAGCTGATGGTGCCTATGGATGGCTTTCCATTAGGCGCGCACATTGGGAAAGCGATCACACAAATCGGGTTCGGATGGCGATTTGCCATATGCCGCGAAGGTGCGCCATTGGCTTCCTATTTCGAGGATATGGACTTTAATGTGGTTGCCAACACAGCGCCTGAAGCAGGCCAGGCGCACTCGCTGCATCTTGCCGTCCGGGCCGCAGAGCAAACCGATGCGAGGGCGCTGTTGGTGACGCTCGCAGACATGCCTTTCGTCACACGGCAGCATCTGCAGGCAGTCGCTGCCGAAGAGGTATTGACGGCATCGAGCGATGGCAAGACACCGATGCCGCCTGCACTTTTTCCGCGCGCGTTTTGGCCGCAATTGCTTTTGGCAAAGGGAGACGCCGGGGCACGAGGCTTGCTGGAGAATGCGAAACTTGTTTCCGCATCGCCGCAAGAATTGCGTGACATTGACGTGGCGGATGATTTGCCTAGAGCATGATGTCAATGACCGCTGACCTTGCCCGCCAATCTATCGACGCTGCATTGCGTAACCCGGCGCTGATCGACGCTGCGCTCGCGTTGGCCGAGGACCGGCTGCACGACGCCGAACCGCTGCTGCGCGGTCGGTTGCGCGATGCACCAACCGATGTCGCGGCTATCCGGATGATGGCCGAACTCGCGGCACGCGTTGGACGCCTGAAGGACAGCGAAAAGCTGCTGCGCCGTGTATTGGAGTTGACGCCCGATTTCGGCGCGGCGCGGGCCAATCTGGCTACGGTGCTATACAAGCAAAACCGATTTCCTGAGGCGCTGGAGCAACTCGACGCGGTTCTGGCGACAGAAAGTGACAATCCCGCGCAGCAGAATTTGAAAGCAGCGACACTTGGCCGGATCGGAGGCTATGACGAGGCAATTACGCTTTACAAAGAACTAACCACTCGCTTCCCCGAACATGCCAAGCTTTGGATGAGTTACGGCCATATGCTCAAAACGGTGGGCGATCAGGAAGCGAGCATTGCCGCATATCGGCATGCGCTTAAAGTTGAGCCGACCCTGGGTGAGGTCTGGTGGAGCCTAGCTAATTTGAAGACGGTGCGCTTTTCCGACGCCGATGTCGCCGAGATGCAAGATGCACTGACTACCGACCGCCTAAAAGAAGAAGATGAATTTCATCTCCATTTTGCTTTGGGCAAAGCAACCGAAGAGCGAAGCGATTTTGACGC
>JANLSY010000221.1:0-2377 GCA_031362665.1 Sphingomonadales bacterium | reverse complement strand
AAGATGAGATACGCGCTATGTCTTTTCATGACATTCTCTCCATGACAACGACTCGAGGTAGCCATGAGATTTCGTATCATAACTAAATTAGTTGACAATATGTCATCGCAAATCGGGGACGTTTCGTCGTGCCCGCTATGCTCTGTTGATTAGAATGTCCCCATCGGCAGCACGGGGTCGATCATCCGTTCCTCGGTCTCGTGCACCGAAACGTCCTCGCCGTTCAGAAATGCCATCAAATCGCCGATTAACCGGTCGCGGTCGGTTTCGAACAATCCATGCGGCGAACCATCATATTCGACCAACTGTACATCCTCGATCAGCGACGCAGCCATCCGCGCAGTTGCGTCGATTGGGACCGTTTTGTCTGCTGTGCCATGGATGATCAACGTCGGCACATTGAACGAAGGCAGGTCACCGCGGAAATCGGTCGTGGCGAACGCTTCGGCGGCCTTCAGTGTCGGTCTCAGTCCTGCCTGCATCGTTAAGCCCCACGCCCAATCAAGCACCGCGCCACTTACCGGTTTGCTAAACCAGCCAACACCGAAAAAGTCATTCAGAAATGTCTTCATGAACTCGGGCCGGTCGTCGAGCATGCCTTGCGTCATCTCGTCGAAAATTGCCTGCGGCACGCCTTCGGGATTATCGTCCGTCTGCAGCATGTACGGAACCACCGAGGCGACGAGCGCCGCGCGCACCGCGCCCTTGCCATTGTGCCGCGACATATAACGCGCAACCTCCCCGCCGCCCATCGAGAAGCCGACTAAAGCGACATTCTCGGTCGCGCCCGTTTTTTCCATGACATCGGCAAGATCGTCGGCAAAGCTGTCATAATCATAGCCGCCCCATGACTGCTCCGACCGGCCAAAGCCGCGCCGATCATAGGCAATGACGCGATGCCCGGCATTGGCGAGCGCATCGGCCACCGGGTCCCAGCTGTCGGAGGATAGCGGCCATCCATGGATGAGGATAACGGGATTGCCGACACCCCAATCTTTCACATAAAGCCAGGTACCGTCGCGGGTTTCGATCATCGCCATTTTGCAATCTCCAGTGGTCGGAATAGTGCAAGGTTAACCCGTGAGATGGGTGGACGTTCCGTGCTGGGGGTATGTCTGACAGCAGATATCGCTTTGCCGCCTCCCACCTTTGTGAGAGCATTGAGTGCATGGAAAAAACCGATGCTGAACTGATGGAGGCCAGCCTGATCGCGGTGGCGGACGCAGGTGTGGAGTTGCGCTTTGTTCTGTTCGAGCGTTTCTTTGCCGCGTGGCCCGAGCGGCGGGCGAGTTTCCTGAATGTCGACGCGGCATCGCGGCGGATGACCGAAGAGACGCTGGAAATGATGATGGGTCTGGCGAAGGACGAGGAGAATTGGGTTTGGCCGCTGGTTGCCGAACTCGCCTTCACGCACCGCAGCTTTGGCCAATTGCCATGGGTCGAATATGAAAGCTGGATTGCGTTGACGATTGAGGCAGTGCGCGACCTTTCGGGTGCGGTATGGAGTGCGGACACGGAAGCCGCATGGCAACGGCAGGGTGAGCGGCTGAAATCGCTGATATTGGAGGCGCGCGAAGGGTGGGATCGCGCAATGCCGGGCCATGTGCTTGAACAGCTTCCTGACGCCCGATAATTTTGTCGCATTGCTTCCTGACCGCATTGCGATAGGCTGAGCCCATAAAATATGGGGAGGTATCGTGGCGGGGCAGGGAACGACGGCGAAGCCGAAATATTGGCTCGCGATTGCGGGATTGATTATCCTGCTCGCGGGCGAGTTTCTGGCGCAGTCGATCCGGACATCCGATGGCATCACCGTCCGCGATATCCGTTTCGCCGGAGCCAAAGGCGCGCAGATGAGCGCGCTGCTCTACGTGCCGAAAAACGCGACACCGGCAACCAAGGCGCCGGGCATTCTCGCGGTCCACGGCTATATCAACTCGCGCGAGACTCAGGACGGCTTTGCCATCGAATTTGCGCGACGAGGTTATGTCGTGCTGTCTATCGACCAACGCGGGCATGGCTATAGCGAAGGACCGGCATTTGCTGACGGGTTCGGAGGCCCGGATGCACTGGCCTATTTGCGGTCGCTGCCGATGGTCGACACGAACCAGATCGGGCTTGAGGGGCATAGCATGGGCGGCTGGACTGTCCTCGCCGCCGCCGCCGCGATGCCCGATGCTTATGCGTCGATTGTGCTCGAAGGCTCTTCGACTGGCGCGCCTTTTGCCAAGGACGGGTCGCCAAGCTGGCCGCGCAATCTGGCGTTAGTGTTCAGCAAATATGACGAATTTTCGAAGATCATGTGGGGCGTCGACCGCGCGATAGACGTAAATAACAGCGCGAAACTGCAGGCCGTCTTTGGCACCAAAGCCCCTGT
>JANLSY010000196.1:0-1780 GCA_031362665.1 Sphingomonadales bacterium | reverse complement strand
ATCGGGGAAGGTCGGCTCGACGCCGCGCTAGCGGCGGCGATTCCCCAATTATCGCGCGCGCGAATTCAAGTACTTATCGCCGATAATGCGCTAGTCATTGACGGTAAAGCTGTTGCGGATGCGGCCAGTAAACGGCACGGCGGCAAATCATTCCAATTGACCGTGCCTGCGCCACGGCCGGACAAAGCCCAAGCGCAGGATATCGAACTTGAGATCATATTCGAAGACGAACATCTCATTATCGTCAACAAACCTGCCGGCCTCGTTGTTCACCCGGCTGCAGGCCATGCTGACGGCACTTTGGTCAATGCGCTTCTCCATCATTGCCACGGAAAACTCTCGGGAATCGGCGGCGTGCAACGCCCCGGCATCGTCCACCGTATCGACAAGGATACCTCAGGTTTGCTGGTTGTCGCAAAAAGCGACGTAGCGCATGAAGGCCTGGCCAAGCTGTTTGCTGAGCACGATATCGAACGAAAATATTTCGCAATAGTCAGCGGCGTGCCTGCGCCACCAGCGGGAACGATCCGCACGCAGATAGGGCGTTCAACAATCAACCGGAAAAAAATGGCGGTTTTGCCTGAAAAAAAAGGCAGGCACGCCGTAACACATTTTCGGATGATCGAAAGTTTCGCAAAAACCTCGTTGGTGGAATGCACCTTGGAAACCGGGCGGACGCATCAGGTGCGCGTTCATATGGCGCATATCGGCCACCCCCTGATAGGCGATACCACTTATTCTAATCGACAAAACCCTTACAGAATCGGACCAAATCAGTCCAAATTTGAAAGACAGGCATTGCACGCCGCGTCGCTGGGGTTTATTCATCCGGTATCTGGCGAAACTTTACGGTTCGACAGCGGTTTACCAGAAGATATGCAGCTTCTGTTAAGTCAGCTTCGGCTATAGGGTTTCAAAAGGAAACGCTTTGCCATTGGGTGCTTGATGAGGCCCGACGGAAAGCACAACGAAAGAGGAAAACATGTCTGAGAAAAAGAATGTTCCGGCCACTATCCCTGCTTTGGGGGGGGATGCGAGCCTTAACCGTTATCTGAGCGAAATCCGGAAGTTTCCGGTGTTGAAGCCCGAGCAGGAATATATGCTCGCCAAGCGCTATCAGGAACATGGCGACACGAAAGCTGCCGAGCAGCTCGTGACGTCCCATCTGCGCCTCGTATCGAAAATCGCAATGGGTTACCGCGGCTACGGCCTGCCTGTGTCCGAGCTGATTTCCGAAGGCAATATCGGCCTGATGCAAGGCGTGAAGAAATTCGATCCCGATCGCGGTTTCCGCCTCGCGACTTACGCGATGTGGTGGATCCGTGCTTCGATGCAGGAATTCATCTTGCGCAGCTGGAGCCTCGTAAAAATCGGCACGACAGCCGCGCAGAAGAAGTTGTTCTTTAATCTACGCCGCATGAAGAATAACCTGCAAGCCTTTGAAGATGGTGAATTAAACCATATTGCGGCAACTAAAATCGCGACCGATCTGGGTGTGTCGGAAGAAGAGGTTCACAACATGAATCGCCGCATGTCGATGGGCGGCGATAGCTCGCTGAACGTCGCAATGCGCGAAGATGGCGAAGGCCAATGGCAGGATTGGCTGGTCGACGACACCCCACTGCAGGACGAGCGCTTTGCTGAAGCACAGGAACGCGATATGCGCCACGCCATGCTGTCCGAAGCGCAGGAAAGCCTGAACGAACGCGAAAAGCACATATTGACCGAGCGCCGCTTGATCGACGAGCCGAAGACGCTCGAAGAGCTTAGCCAAGTTTAT
>JANLSY010000147.1:0-6744 GCA_031362665.1 Sphingomonadales bacterium | reverse complement strand
AGCAGCATCTGCCGGTAAAATTCGAGCAATTCTTCCCTGGTGGCTTTATACGGTACCGGTTCCCGCGGACGTTCGCGATTGGCGCGCGCGGCGTCCTCGCTGACGCTGGCTTTTTTGGGCGCGGCTTTCTTTGCGGGGGCTTTTGCCAAGGCGGTCATCCTCTTCGGTCTGTTATCTGCCGCCTAATCAAAATGCAGGGGGATGAAAAGCAGTTTTCCGTTACGAAACGCCTGCATAGCTATTCATTTCAATGGAACGACGACCTCGTCGGGGGCAACGACATTCAATTCCTTGCGCATCAGCTCGCCTGCAAGGTCGGGATCGACATTATCGCGGTCTAGCAATAGCTGCCGATTACGAAGCGCGTCGCGTTCCTTTTGTAATTTGGCCAATTCGATTTTTCGCTCCGACAGCGCCGCGCGATAATCGGTCCATGCGATAATTCCGGTCGGCCCGAGCAACGCGTAGGATGCAATACCCAACAGCGCGACGAGCGCCAGCCCGGGCCCGATGACGGATTTCATATATTCCGGATTTTTCTTGCCGCGCGCCATAACTGATTGGCGTCATAGCGCGGTTTGGGATTCGAGCAAAGCCGACGATCAGCGGAAAATCGAGCGCCCCGCATAAATTGCCGCGCTCCCCAACTCTTCCTCGATACGAATAAGCTGGTTGTACTTCGCCAACCGGTCCGACCGTGCGAGGCTGCCGGTTTTGATCTGTCCGCAATTGGTGGCGACCGCCAAGTCGGCGATGGTCGCGTCTTCGGTTTCGCCCGAGCGATGCGACATGACAGCGGTGTAGGACGCACGGTGCGCCATCGAAACCGCTGCCAGCGTTTCGGTGAGCGTGCCGATCTGGTTGACCTTGACCAACAGCGAGTTTGCCAGCCCCTTGCCAATGCCCATCAACAGCCGCTCGGGGTTTGTGACGAAAAGATCGTCACCGACCAACTGGACTTCGTGACCGATCTTGTCGGTAATCGCTTTCCAGCCTTCGAAATCATCCTCGCTCATACCGTCCTCGATCGATCGGATCGGGTAATCCTTGCAGAGCGCGGCCAAATAATCGGCCATTTCATGCGGAGTGAGCGAAAGCCCCTCACCCGAAATCTCGTATTTGCCGTTTTTGAAAAACTCGGTCGCCGCGCAATCGAGCGCCAGCACGACTTCATCACCAACCTTGAACCCAGCCTTTTCAATCGATGCCATGATGAAATCGAGCGCATCGCGGGTCGAGGCGAGGTTGGGCGCAAAGCCGCCTTCGTCGCCAACCGCTGTTGCCAGACCTTTCTCATGCAAGCCTTTTTTCAGCGTGTGGAAAATCTCCGATCCCCAACGCACGGCTTCGGCAATCGAATCTGCGCCCACCGGCATCACCATGAATTCCTGGAAGTCGATCGGGTTATCAGCGTGCTCGCCGCCGTTGATGATATTCATCATCGGAACCGGTAGAACATGGGCGTTCACCCCGCCGACATAGCGATAGAGCGGCAATCCGCGTGCATCGGCTGCTGCCTTTGAGACCGCGAGGCTTACGCCCAGTATCGCGTTCGCGCCGAGGTTGGACTTATTATCGGTGCCGTCGAGATCGATCATCACTGCGTCGATATCTTCCTGATCCTCGGCATCAAGGTCAATCAGCGCTTCACGGATATCGCCGTTGACCGCGTCCACCGCCTGCAACACGCCCTTGCCCATGTAGCGGGCCTTGTCGCCGTCGCGTTTTTCGACGGCCTCATAAGCACCTGTGGACGCACCCGAAGGCACGGCGGCGCGGCCAAAGCTGCCATCCTCCAGCAACACATCGACTTCGACCGTCGGATTGCCCCTACTATCGAGTATTTCGCGGGCGTGGATGTCGATGATTGCTGTCATGAGATGGCTCCAGTTGGTCCGTTCGGGAACGTAAGCGCGCCTCTATCGTTGAGTGGATGATTTGGCAACGACGTGCATACATATACATTCACATGGCAAATTCGTGGTGCTATAGTTGACTAAGGCACCTGCCATACCAATATTGCATTTCAGTAACGCGCGCCTCTAAACCCAAGGAGTTTTATATATGGCCGAAACCGCTAAGCCCAAAGCAGCCGCCAAGCCAGCTGCTAAACCAAAAGCCACCACAAAAATCGCACCTAAAACCGCACCTAAAAAGCCTGCGCCAAAAGCAGTGGCAAAGGCGTCCCCGCCAAAAGGCAAGACCGAAGACGTTAAAACGAAGGTCAAAAAAGACATGAACGATTTCAAGGCCAAGGCAACCGATAGCGCCCGTGCCGCCGCCGAAAAAGGCAAGGACCGCGCCACCGAGGCCGTTGGCAGCATCGGCAAGCTAATCCGCGACAGTGCCGCCACCATCGATGACAATGTCGGCAAGCAATATGGCGATTATGCACGAAGTGCCGCCGATATGGTTGAAGGCTTTGCCGGCAAGATGGACGCCAAGGACGTTGATGCTATCGCCGAGGATGCCCGTCAGTTCGTCCGCAAGAGCCCGGCTGTTGCAATTGGCGCAGCCGCAGCCATCGGTTTTGTGTTGGCTCGCCTCATCCGTTCGGGCGGCAAGGACGCCTGATTGTCCTATACACACGGCATTGCAAAATGCCGCGTTTAGCCGATAAGCGGGTTCGATGAAGATCGACGAATATCAGTATGAAACGTTGGAAGATGAACCAGCTTCGCCAGAGCCGACGGCTAGCGAACAGGTATCGTTGGTAATCGAAGATCTGCGCGCGCTGGTTCAGTCCGAAATCCGCTATCACCGTTCGCGGCTAGACTACACGAGGCACGTTTTTCGATGGGCGTTTCGCTATGGTGCCGTCGCTGCCTTTGCCTTTGGCGGCGCATCGATTGCGCTGGTGTTGGGTCTTGTGCTCACTTTGTCGCCGCTGATCGGGCCGTTGGGTGCAACGCTGGTTGTCACTTTGAGCTTTGCGATTATCGGAGCAATTTTTGGAATGCAGGCACGAAAGTGGATGAGGAAAGTTTACTTTCCGGAGATTCAAAAAGATGACGACGATATTACCTAAAGAACCGGTAGTGACCGACCGCGAAAGCGTCATATTGTCCAATGCCGAACGTCGCAATTTGCGGCGCAGGCTAAAGGGAAGTTTCGAGGTCGCCCAAGACGTTCTCAATCCCCGCAATCAGTTGCGACGTTTTGTCGAAAGAAACACGGCGAAGGCAAGAGATGTAGCTGGAGACGCTGCGCAGGTTGCGAAGAAAAATGCGCCGCTGATTGGCGCGATCGGGCTGGGCACGATCCTTTTTGCCGCCCGCCGCCCGATTTCCAATTGGATTTCAAGGTTGCGAAAGAGTAAAACCCCCAACACGCCAAATGGCGACTGAAATAGGAACGAGATATGAGCAAGATCGGCGATAGCATCAAAACCGCAACGGATACTGCCAAGGAAAGCCTATCCACCGCCAAGGCAAAAACCACCGAGACCAGCGCAGCTGCGCGCGAAAAAGCTGCAGAAGTATACGAAAAAGGTCGCGAAGCAGCTGCCCGTGGGGTTCAGCAATCACGCGATATCGCGCATAATGTCGCAATTAAGACCGGCGATGGCATCGATAAAAATCCGCTCGCCATTGTGCTCGGCGGAATCGCTTTAGGTGCCATCGTCGGCGCGTTGTTACCGCGCACCGAGCGCGAAACGAAAATAATGGGCAAGGCCGGCAAAAAACTGAACAAAAAAGCCAAGGAAATGGCCAAGGCTGCCAAAGCTGCGGGTAAGGAACAGGTTGATAGCCTCGGCCTCAATGGCGACGCCGTACGCGAACAGTTTCGTGACCTTGTCAGCAAGGCCGCATTGGCTGTAAAGGCCGCCGGAGAAGCCGCCAAAGCGGAGGCTGCGAAGAAAGATTAAGGGGCAGAAGTTTGAGCAACGCAAAATTGCATCTGGTGTTCGGGGGGCGGGTTAAAAACCCTCAGGCGCTGGAATTTACCGACCTGGAAAAACTCGACATCGTCGGCATGTTCCCCGATTATGCCAGCGCCGAAGAGGCCTGGCGTGGCGCGGCTCAGCGCACTGTCGACGATGCCGAAATGAAATATGTGGTGGTGCATCTGCACAAACTGCTGGAGCCGGACGCTTAGGCTTTCCGGTATCTCCACAGTAGCAACGGGCGAGCCAAGAAAAGGCCCGCCACGAAACCCCCGATATGCGACCAGATCGCGATGCCTATCCCCAGCCCCGGCCCGACAAAACCAATGGCAAGGTTAAGCCCAACCCACGCAATAGTCAGGTGCAATGGACGCGCGATGTTAGCCGGTATCGGCCCCCAAGGCTTTGGCTGCTGGTTGGGGAATAAAAGGACATAAGCGCCGATAATTGCCGAGATAGCGCCGCTAGCACCAATCGCCGGGGCCATTATATCAAGCGACATCGGCCATTTCATAACAGCCGCCAGCCATTCAGTCGCCGCCGCCGCATAAGCGCCGACAATATATAGCCCTAGATACAGCCCGCCGCCCAGCACGCGTTCGACCATTTTGCCGATCAGCATTAGCATGATCATGTTCAGAATGACATGCGCGATGCCGCCATGCAGGAAGGCCGCAGTCAACGGTGTCAGAATAGCTGGAACCAGAAATCCAGCGTCGGCAAAGGCCGAACTGTCACCGCTCAGACGAACCGGAAACAATCCGCCGGAAACGACGGCATATTGCCACCACATCGGCACCAGCAATACGGCTGCTATCACCAGATTGATGATCACCAGCGCGTTCGTGACCGGGCCGCGGGGGAAATGCATTACGTCAGATGAACTCGATTTTGGACACGAGGTAGAATTTGTCGCCTGACGGCACGGTCACTTCGACCTCGTCCTCTACCACGCGCCCAATGAGCGCACGGCCCAGAGGCGAGTTGTAAGAAATGCGGCCAGCCTTGGCGTCCGCTTCGGTTTCGCCAACGAGTTGGTAACGCACCGGTTTGTCATCCTCGTCCATTAACGTCACCGTCGCACCGAACACGATCTTTTCGCCCGACAGCGTCGTCGGATCGATAATCTGCGCGCGACCGATCTTGTCTTCAATATCGCCGATGGCGGCTTCAACCTGGCCCTGACGTTCCTTGGCAGCATGATATTCGGCATTTTCCGACAGGTCGCCATGTGCGCGCGCTTCCTCGATTGCTTCGACAATCAAAGGGCGTTCGTCGCGATAGCGTTTCAGGTCGGTCGTCAGCTTTTCATAGCCTTCGGCCAACATCGGATATTTTTCAAAACTCGCCATATTTGGCTGCCCTTCGTCACAAAAACTTCCCCGGCGGAGGAACGGTAACCATCCATCCGGCCTGCAGTTCAATTGTCGGGGAGAATACTGCTGGCCTTAATAATAGTCCTGAAGTGGCCGAACTTCAAGCGGACGTTGCTGAAGCGAGGCAATCGCCTGTGCCACCGCAACGCTACCAGCTGCCGTTGTGTACTGCGAAACCTTACCCACGAGCGCGGAACGGCGGATTTCTTCGCTGTCCTTTAGCGATTGCCAGCCTTCGGTGGTGTTGAATATCAACTGGATTTCGCCATCCTTTATCTTGTCGACGATATGCGGGCGGCCTTGCGCGACTTTGTTGACGCGTTCGACCTCGATACCTTGGGCGAGCAGGTAATCAGCAGTCCCACCCGTTGCACACACGGTAAAGCCGCATTCGATGGCCTGCCGGACCGCAGGCACGATAACCGGCTTGTCGCTGTCCTTGACCGATACGAACAGCTTGCCCGACATGGGCGGCGGCATCCTTGCGCCGATTTGGCTTTTGGCGAAAGCGGTGGCGAAATCCTTGTCGATGCCCATGACTTCGCCCGTGGATTTCATTTCGGGCGACAGCACCGGATCGACACCGGGGAAGCGGTCGAACGGGAAAACCGCTTCCTTGACCGCGATATAATCGATGTCGAGGTTGATTGGTGGCAGGTCTTTCAACTTCTCACCAGCCATCACGCGCGCGGCGATCTTGGCGATGGGGGCACCGATGGCCTTGGCGACGAACGGCACCGTCCGTGATGCACGGGGGTTGACTTCGATCAGGTAGACGTCGCCGTCTTTGACGGCGAACTGGATGTTCATCAGGCCGCAAACATGGAGATTGCGCGCCAGCAATTCAGTCTGACGGCGGATTTCGGCGATGATATTTTCTGGAAGGCTGTAGGGCGGGATGGTGCAGGCCGAATCTCCGCTATGGACGCCAGCCTCTTCGATGTGCTGTAGAATACCGGCAACGACCACGTCGTCGCCGTCGCAAATCGCATCGACATCGACCTCAATGGCATCGCGTAAGTAACTATCGATCAGCACCGGAGAATCGCCCGAGACGATCACGGCAGTCTGGATGTAGTTTTCCAACTGCAACTGCGTATCGACGATTTCCATTGCTCGTCCGCCAAGCACATAGGATGGACGCATCAGGACTGGATAGCCAATGGTATCGGCAATCTTGATCGCCTCTTCGCGATTGCGGGCGATGCCGTTTTCGGGCTGCTTGAGCTTCAATTTGTTGACCAAAGCCGCGAACCGCTCGCGGTCTTCTGCGAGGTCGATGGCGTCGGGCGAGGTGCCGAGAATCGGGATGCCTGCTTTTTCGAGCGCCTTCGCCAGATTGAGCGGCGTTTGCCCGCCAAACTGGACGATTACGCCCTTCAGCGTGCCGTTCTGCTGCTCGACATGGAGGATTTCGAGTACGTCTTCTGCCGTTAGCGGCTCGAAATACAGCCGGTCGCTGGTATCATAATCGGTCGACAC
>JANLSY010000143.1:0-5103 GCA_031362665.1 Sphingomonadales bacterium | reverse complement strand
TTAAAGCGGTCAAGGTTGTTTACGATCCAGCTAAAAAACGCGTAAAATATCAGGGCGCGCGGATCGAACTGTTCGGCTTTCCTATCATTCCGCTGCCGTTTTTGTCTCATCCTGTGGACTCAAAGGCGGGCAGCGGCTTTCTCGTGCCAAGTGTCGGTTTTTCCCGCAACAACGGCGTTGAGGTCGAGCAAAGCTATTATTGGCGGATGGCGCAGAACCGCGACTTGACCGGTTCCATCACCGCCTTTTCTGACGCAGCACCGCTGGGTAAAGTCCATTTCCGAACGCTCGAGAAGAAAGGCGCACTCGAATTCACCGCCTACGGCACCTACAGCAACCGCATCAGCACGAGCGGCGCCGTCATTCCGACGGGCAGCAACGTGTTTCGAGGATATCTGGAAGGTGCGGGCCGGTTCCAGCTTGATCCTTATTGGTCCGTTTCCGCTTCAGGCCGGTACGCGTCGGACCGTACTTTTCTTCGCCGCTATGATATCAGCCGCGACGATCGCTTGCGTTCGACCTTTGCGGCCGAACGCATTGGTGATGACAGCTATTTCTCGCTCGCTGGATGGGCGGTGCAGACGCTGCGTACTGGCGACCGGCAGGGTCTTGCACCGATTGCGCTTCCGGAAATCGACTATCGGTTGCGGCTGGACGACCCATTGCTCGGCGGCAAGATCCAGTTGCAGGCAAACAGCCTCGCAATCGGCCGCACGGACGGGCAGGATACGCAACGCGCCTTTGCCTCGGCACGATGGGATTTGCGCACGCTGACCGGATTGGGCCAGGAAGTGACCTTCACCCTGTTCGGTCGCGGCGACGTCTATCACAGCGACGAAAATGCCAACACTACGACCATCATCTATCGCGGCGATAGCGGCTGGCAAGGACGAGGAATTTTTGCAGCTGCTGCCGACGTAAAATGGCCGTTTGTCGGGAAAGCCCTGGGCGGTACGCAGATTTTCACACCGCGGTTGCAGCTGGTGGCAGCGCCATCGATATCTAACCTGCGCGTTCCGAACGAAGATTCGCGCGCGGTAGATCTGGAAGACAGCAACCTGTTCGCGTTGAACCGCTTCCCGGGTTATGACCGGTTCGAAGACGATTACCGAATCACCTACGGTTTTGACTGGGCTTTACGCCGCGACAATTTCACAGCCGACGTCACTGTCGGCCAAAGCTATCGCCTTTCGAACCGTGCTTCGATCTTTCCCGATGGCACCGGGCTTTCGGACAAGGTCTCGGATATTGTCGGGCGCAGCGAATTCCGTTTTAAGGACTTCGTCAAGCTGACCCACCGCTTTCGACTCGACAAAGACAGTTTGGCAATCCGCCGCAACGAATTCGACGCGACCATCGGATCACGCAGCACCTATTTGCAGGCAGGCTATCTGAAGCTAAACCGTAATATCGGTCCAACGGTCGAAGATTTGAACGATCGCGAGGAAATCCGGCTTGCGGGCCGGGTCCGTGTTGCTCGTTACTGGTCGGTTTTTGGTTCGACAATCATCGATTTGACCGACGCAACCGAAGACCCCACATCGATCTCCGACGGTTTCGACCCAATCCGCCATCGTCTCGGCGTCGCCTACGACGATGACTGCCTTTCGCTCAGCCTGACATGGCGACGCGACTATCAGCCAGTGGGAGACTCGCAGCGCGGCAACAGCTTCCTCTTCCGTCTGGCATTTCGTAACTTGGGTGTGTAAGGCGTTCACCACATTGGGGGACATGGTTGGTGCTGCTCATCTGTTGTTCAGCACGGTCTGACTATTCTCGCCGTTCAAATTGACCTAGATACTGGATCATAATCGATGAAGTTTTCCAAGCGCCTTTCCATTGCTGCCGTGCTGGCGACTGCCACTGCGCTGACACCATTGGTTGCGCAAACCGTTACCGACGACACAGCGCCCACGGCGCGCCTCGATATTTCAGACGGGCAGCAATTGTTCGGCAAGAACGATCCGAACCTTCGCCGCGCCACTGCGCAGGTAAATGGTGAAATCATCACCGGTACCGATATCGACCATCGTCTTGCACTCATCGTTGCGGCAAACAACAACAAGTTGCCCGACGAGGAAATAGCCCGTTTTCGTGCCCAGATTTTGACAAATTTGATCGATGAAACCCTGCAAATCCAGGAAGCTGCGGCAAATGAAATCGAGGTCAAGGACGAGGAAGTAAACCAGTATTTCGACCGCGTCGCACAGCAGAATTTCAATCGTCCTGCCGCAGAAGTCGAGAAATATCTAATCTCCATTGGCTCGTCGGTTGCGACACTGAAGCGTCAGATAAAGGGCGAATTGTCATGGAGTCGCTTGTTGTCGCGAAACGTCCGTCCATCGGCCAATGTCAGCGATGACGAGGTAAATGCGATCATTGAGCGCATCAAGGCAACCAAAGGTACGACCGAATATCGGCTGGGTGAAATTTATCTGTCGGCCACGCCGGAAAATCAGGCGGCAGTTGCCGAGAATGCAAAGAAGATAATGGATCAGTTGCGTCAGGGCGGCAATTTTGTCGCTTATGCACGACAGTTTTCCGAAGCATCGACCGCATCAGTCGGCGGCGACCTCGGCTGGCTTTCGCTAGCCCAACTTCCGCCCTCGCTTGCGACAGCCGCTGAAGGCATGGGACCCAACGAAGTGATTGCGGTGCCGTCGCCCGGCGGTGTTTCGATCCTATTGTTGATCGACAAACGTCAGGTGGCCACGTCGGACCCGCGTGACTCCGTGCTGAGTCTGAAGCAGGTAGCAATTAACTTCCCTTCAGGCACGACCGAAGCGCAAGTAACGCCGATGGTACAAAAGTTTGCCGAGGAAACCCGCAAAATCAGCGGTTGCGGTGCCGCCGACGAGATTGCGCGGACGCTGGGTGCAGATGTTGTCAACCGCGACGGCATCAAAATCCGCGACTTGCCAGCACCGCTGCAACAGGTGATGCTCGAATTGCAGGTCGGCCAGTCGACCCCGCCATATGGTTCGCTTCAAGACGGCGTGCGCGTATTCGTACTATGCGGTCGAGACGCGCCGCAGGAGGCTTCTTCCGAATCCTTCGATGAAATCATGTCGCGACTTGAGGAAGAACGCGTCAACAAGCGCGCGCGTATTTACCTGCGTGACCTTCGCCGCGACGCCGTCATCGAATATAACTAATCCATGGAAAGCCATTTGACCTTGCCACTGGCGGTGTCGAGCGGCGATCCAGCGGGCATCGGTCCGGAAATAATCGGCAAATCTTGGGAAAGGCGCGAGCAGGAGAAGCTGTCGCCGTTCTTTGCCATTGGTGACATTGGCAGTTTCGCGCCTCATTGGGCGGGACCGACGCAGCGGATTAGTGACCCATCGGAGGCGGCAGCTGTATTCGATAACGCCTTGCCGGTGCTGCACATCCATGATTGCGTGAGCGTCATTCCCGGCAACCCAGATCTTGATGGCGCACATTGCGCCTATCAGGCGCTAGAACTGGCGGTTGGCTTTGCCCGAAACAATGTCGCAGCGGGTCTGGTAACCGGACCGGTATCGAAGTCGCAGCTTTACGCGGTTGGTTTTACACATCCGGGACAGACGGAATTTATTGCCGAACGCTGCGGTGTGTCACGCAACCATGCCATCATGATGCTCGCCGGCCCCGATTTGCGCGTGGTACCGATGACGACCCATATCCCGCTCGCGACGGTTGCCGGAAAGCTCGAACCGCGCCTAATTCGCCAGCGCCTGCGGGCCACCGCCAAGGGATTGCAGCGCAACTTCGGTATCGCAAATCCCCGGCTCGCCGTGGCTGGCTTTAATCCGCACGCTGGCGAATCCGGCAATATGGGGCGTGAGGAAATCGACCTTTTCGTCCCTGCAATCGAGCATATTCGCGCCGAGGGTTACGACATTATTGGGCCGTTACCCGCAGACACGATGTTCCACGCCGAGGCGCGTTCGCATTATGATGCGGCGGTTTGCGCGTATCATGACCAGGCGCTAATTCCATTGAAGACGCTCTATTTTTTCGAGGCTGTGAACATCACCCTCGGCCTGCCCGTGGTGCGCACTTCACCCGATCATGGCACAGCGTTTGGTATCGCCGGACAGGACAAAGCCTCTCCCGATTCGATGATTGCCGCCATCCGCATGGCCGAGATGGCGGCTTTGAACCGGATCGCAGCCGATGCAAAATGTCCGGTATGACCTTGCCGCCGTTACGCGAAGTCATCGCGCGGCACGGCCTTTCTGCGAGCAAGGCACTTGGGCAGAATTTCCTGTTTGACGAACAATTGCTCGACCGCATTGCCGCCATCCCCGGAAATCTCAAGGGCCAGAACGTTTACGAAGTCGGCCCCGGGCCCGGCGGTTTGACCCGGGCATTGTTGCGCGCAGGGGCGAATGTCCTCGCGGTCGAGCGTGACCGACGATGTCTGCCAGCCCTAGCCGAACTGTCTGAAGCATTTCCCGGCCAGCTTCGCATTATCGAGGGCGATGCACTGAAAATCGATTCTGCGAGAGAAATCGGCACGCCGTTCCATATCGTTTCCAACCTGCCCTACAATGTAGGCACTGCATTGGCGGTGGGATGGCTGGGTGGTAATGAATGGCCGCCCGAGTGGCTGTCGCTAACGCTGATGTTCCAGCGCGAAGTTGCCGACCGCATCGTCGCCGCAGCCGGAACCGACGCTTATGGCCGTTTGGCAATATTGGCGCAGTGGCGCGCAACCGCAAAAATCGCGATGCCGGTTCATCGATCAGCGTTTACCCCGCCGCCAAAAGTGATGTCGGCGGTTGTGCATATAACGCCCTCAACCGCTCCTGAAGGTGTGCGCATGGCGACGATGGAAAAACTAACAGCCGCCGCTTTTGGCCAGCGGCGTAAAATGCTGCGGCAAAGTTTAAAGGCTTTCCCCGGGGCACTGGATGCGTTGGAGGCGACGGGAATCGCAGCCGACCGACGACCTGAAACGGTCGCCATTGCCGAATGGTGCGACCTCGCCCGTAAGCTCGGCTAGCGTTTCGCTAGGGGTGGCGCTTCGCAGTTCGCGCGGCTAAGGGCGGTGTATGCACAATCTGCCTTCCCATGAACGCGCCGCGCTCGAACGGATCGAGCATGAACCGATGCTCG
>JANLSY010000239.1:0-6114 GCA_031362665.1 Sphingomonadales bacterium | reverse complement strand
TTTCGGGGTCGTTGTGTAAACACGGGTGCAAACGCCGCGCTTTTGCGGGTTTTGCTCCATCGCAGGGACCTTTGACTTGGTCTTCTGCGGGGTCCGGCCCTTGCGGACCAGCTGGTTAATCGTTGGCATATCTTCACCTTTATTAAGCGGTTACTTTAGGTGGCAAGGCGTTTTTTGCGGTGGAGGCTCAGCCTTTAGCCCACCCGACCTGACACATAATGTGCTGCTATTTTGAGTTTTTCCATTGGGTGCGGAGAATCGGACTCCACCCCCCGGGAAGGCGCGCCATTAGCGGGGGATGGGGCGGGGGTCAAGGGGTGCCGTGACGCTCGCCCAGCACAATATTCTCCACCCTGATCCGCCACCATAGCAAAGCCGCGTTCAAGACCGAAAAAGTCAGCGCCATTGCGGGCGCGCCGAGGAGCAACGGGAGCAGCGCGATTTCGACCACCACCAGCGCGTAATTGGGATGTTTGATGAATCGGTATGGCCCGCGTTTCACGCGCGGAAAATGCGGGGCGCTTATGATGCGGGTGGTCCACCAGCGGCCGATGCTGGCGAGCGTCCAGAAACGAAAGGTCTGGCTGGCGATGAAAGCGTTGAGGAGGAACAGGTCGGGCCGCGTCGTCGGCTCGGCAAATAGCGCAATCGATATCAGCCAGCCGGTATGAAGGACGATGAACAAAGGATAATGCTTTGCCCCATATTCGCGGCCACCCTCCGCAAGCAAGCGGCGGGTGTTGGCATTGGCATAGGCCAGTTCCGCAAGCCGCTGGATGACGACATAGGCAAAGACGGCCTGCGCCCATAATGGCCAGTCGAAAAATGTCACGGCTTAAGCAATCCCATCGCCCCGACAAAGCCCGGGCCAAGCGCGGTCATCAAGGTCGGCTTGGCCATCGGCCCGGTCGCGAGCAATGCTTCCAACACGAACAGCACCGTCGGCGAACTCATATTGCCATTCTGGCGCAGCACAGCGCGTGTTGCCTCCAGATTATCACCGAAATATTCTGCAAGCGCATCGACAACTCTACCGCCACCGGGATGACAGGCTGGCTCGGCCATATCGGCTTTGGCCAACCCCCCCTTCGCCAGAAACGCATCGCACACAGGCGCAAAGTGGCTATTCACGAACAATGGAATGTCGCGTGCCAACACCAGATCGAAACCGGTGTCGCCGATTTCCCATCCCATCATCTCAAGTGTATCTGGCCAGATATGGCTGGCAAAAGCAGCCAGTTCTGGCCCTTTCCCGTTCCCAATCACTGCCGCCGCACATCCGTCGGCGAACAAAGCGAGAGCGACCATGTCCTTTTTGTCCATCCGCGCATGGTCATAAGCGATGCTGCACAGCTCCAGGCTGACGAGCAAAACAGGCTTTTCCGACGCAGCACGAAACAGGTCAGCGGCCACCCCCAGCCCAATAACGCCGCCCGCACAGCCAAATCCGAACAGCGGCACGCAGCGTGTGTCGGGCGCAAAACCCATCGTCGCGATCATCCGGCTTGGAAGGCTTGGCGTCATTGTCCCAGTGGTCGACACATAGACTATCTGGCCGACTTCGGCGGCAGTAAGGCCTGCTCGTTGCAGCGCTTGCCCCGCCGCGGCCTCAAACAAATCGATAGCCGTATCTTCATATACCCGAGCGCGGTCTGCCCACGACCGTTCGCCGAAATAATATTCGGGTGGCATAGCGATATGGCGTTGCTCGATCCCGGTATTGCCCAAAATCTCCGCCATGCGCGGCGGCAGCGCTTTGCCTTTGGCCTCGGCCAGGATGCCAAGCACTTGTGCTTGTGTGATATGGTGCGAAGGCAAGGCTGTGCCGAGCGATAACAAACGGGGGTAAATTTGCGACATTCTATCACGTCGCTACGCCCTTTCGCTTTTCAAGGCTAGGCAGACTTTACCCTGCCCTCAAGGTTCACCGGACTTGCTCGCTGAGCCGTTAAAATTTGGCGGGCAGCGGTTTTTCCCATTTGGCAAACTGACTGTTGCCGACAAAGCCGACCTTTTCAACGCCTGAGCGTTTGACCAGCGCAATCAGCTGATTGAACCGCTCATATCGCGCATTCGCTTCGGTTTGGAATTGCAGTTCGTCGCCTGCCTTAGCGGTCGCCCGCAGCTTTTCGCCAAGCGCCGCTTCGCCAATGGCCTCGCTATTCCAGAAAGTGATGCCATCGTTGCGCAAGACCAGCTTCTGCATGACCGGATCGGCCTTGGCTCCCCCTGATGGCGGCAGATCGACCTTAACTTCGTGCATCGTTGCGGGAAGCGCGATGATGAGCATGACCAGCAGTACGAGCATGACATCGATTAACGGCGTGATGTTCAATGCCGATATCGGAGCATCGTGACCTCGCCGGACACCATGTTGATGCAAATAAATGACTTTTCCCATGAGCTCTCTCCTGCAGACTCATGTGATGTTATACCATTTATTTACAGATAGGCTAGAACATTATGCGCGACTTGCTCGGACTTTCCCCCAAGGCCCTTTTATTGCCAGCGTCATTGTCGGCTTCATCAAGTTGACAAAAAGCGTCGAGCCATCAGGCGAGAAGCAGCCGCCAGCAAATTCGGTCTGCACGAGGCTTTTGGCAATCATATATGTCCGGCCCGCACCATCGACGCCGCGCAGATGATTGTCGCTAATGTCCGTATATTGGTCTTCGCAAACCAGCAAATGGCCGTTGGGCATAACGCAGAGATTGTCACCGTAATTGTAGAAGGCGGGATTGGTCGATTCCATAAACAGGTCGATCATCCCCGGCGCATCGCTTTCGCCCGAAAAGCCTTCATTGACCGCCGGGACATAGCGGAAAATCTGGCCGAACTTTGCCACACCGCCATTCGTACAGGCGAAGAAGAGCTCTCCCTTGCCCCAAAATATACCCTCGCCGCGTGCGAACAAAGCCGCGCCTTTGGCCGCACCTTGTTTGCGCAGATCGTCGTTCTGGCTTTCGGGATCCGACAGTGGCACCCATTTGACGCGATATTGTTTGCCCTTGCTCACCTGAACCTCGGTCCAGTTTCGCGTGTCGCGTATGTCAGCCTCGACAAAGGCCAGCGCTTCCAAACGTCCGCCTTTCGCCAGCTTGCCCTTTTCATTCGGAATGAAGCGATAGAGCAGACTGTCGCCGCGATCTTCGGTCAGATAAGCGATCCCCGTGCGCGGGTCGATGCAAGCGGCTTCGTGATTGAAACGGCCCATCGCTTTCAAAGGCACGGGCGTCACCAGACCTCTTTGCGCGGCCGGCACTTCAAAGATATAACCATGATCTTTGCCGACACCATTGCCGGCCTTGGTCATATTTTCCTCACATGTCAGCCAACTACCCCAAGGGGTAATCCCTCCCGAACAGTTGCGGATCGTCCCCGAAAGACTGAGCCATTCAGCCTCGCGCTGGCCAGTCTTCATGTCGTAAATCAACGTCGTGGTGCCGCCGGGCAGCGGCATCGATTTGTCATCGGCCATGCGGTCGTAGGTGATGAAATCTTTGGAAACGGCGCTGGTGAACGGACCAACTGATTGGTCACCAACGCTCAATTCATGATTGCGGACCAAAGCCACCTTGCCCTTGCCCAAATCGAATGCGCCCATGCCGTCGGCAGAATTCGGCACAAGAAACCCATCATCCATGATGTTACCGAGCCGGGATATGACGCGGTAGTCAAAACCTTTTGGCAGATCGATCAAGTTGTTCGGGTCGCGCACCAACGGCCCATAGCCGCGCACTTCGTTCATCCCTGCAACCGGAGCCTGCGCAATCGAGCGCGCGGCAAGACCTGCAAAGGCGATGCTGCCAAGTCCAAATCCGAATTGGCGGCGTGAAATATGCATGGCTGGCTCCTTCATTATGCTGATGCCCGACTGCACCGGAAAGATGACAATGCCGTTGCAGCTTGATAGAGCGCCGCTAAATCAAACCAAAGGCTTTTGTTTCCCATGACAGTTCGCACCCGTGTTGCGCCATCCCCCACCGGCGACCCCCATGTCGGCACCGCGTATATCGCGCTTATCAACTATTGTTTTGCCAAAAAACATGGTGGCGAATTCCTGCTGCGCATCGAGGATACCGATCAGGCGCGATCAACCCCGCAGTCGGAGCGGATGATCCTTGAATCGCTGAAATGGCTTGGCCTTAGCTGGGACGAAGGCCCCGACGTCGGCGGCCCACATGGCCCTTATCGCCAATCGGAACGCAGCGCGATTTATACCGAACATTGCGACCGTTTGCTTGCCGATGGCCATGCCTTCAAATGCTATTGCACATCGGAAAAACTAACCGATATGCGGCGGCACCAGATTGCCGCGAAGCAACCGCCCAAATATGACGGCACGTGCCTCGTATTGACCGATGCTGATCGCGAAAAACTTGATGCGGATGGTGTCAGCCACGTCGTTCGCATGAAAATCCCGACGACAGGCAAATGCGTTGTTCACGACACGCTCCGCGGCGAGATTGAGTTCGAATATGCGGTCGTCGATATGCAGGTGCTGATGAAATCGGACGGCCTTCCGACCTATCACCTCGCGAATGTGGTCGACGATCATCTGATGGGCATCACCCATGTGATGCGCGGCGAGGAGTGGATTTCGTCCGCGCCCAAACATCTGCTGCTCTATCAATATTTCGGCTGGCAACCGCCAGTGCTCACGCACCTGCCGCTGCTGCGTAACGCCGACAAATCGAAACTTTCAAAGCGCAAGAACCCGACCTCAATCCTGTTTTACCAGCGTGCAGGGTACCTGCCGCAAGCGATGCAGAATTTCCTCGGGCTGTTCATCAAATCGGCCAGCGAAGAGGACGAGAAGACTTCATTGCAGGATTTAATCGACGGGTTCGACGTGCATAACATCTCGCTCGGCGGTCCGGTGTTCGATACCTCGAAGCTCGACTGGCTCAACGGCCGCTATTTGCGCGAGGAGCTGGACACGACGCAGTTTCTCGATGCGATCAAAGCTTGGGCGCTGAACGACGAATATCTGACCCCCATCGCCGAAATGGCGCAGGCGCGGATCACCAAATTGTCCGACCTCGGCGGTCTTGTTGGCATGTTCTTCATGAACCGCCTCGACGGAATGACCGCGGACTCATTGCGTGACGGCGTCAAGCTGGACCAAGACCAGCAACGCGCAGCTTACACGCTGGCATTACAGCAGTTCGATGCTCTCATCGAATGGAACAAGGATGGCGTCGAAGCGACACTTCGCCGCACCGCCGAAGTGCTCGAAGCCAAGCTGAAAGACGTCATCCGCCCGATGTACATCGCGATCACCGGCCAGCCGCAAGGCGTCCCCCTCTTTGATGCGATTGTCCATCTGGGCCGCGACATAATCCGCGAACGCCTCCGCCACGCAATGGAATTATTGGGTCCGGCCAGCAAGAAAGAGGCTGAAGCATGGGGTGCGCTATTGGCCGCGCCGCCCAAGGCCGAATGAGCGACATAAAGTTACACGAAAGCTGGAAAGCGCCACTGCTGCCCGAGTTCAATTCGGATTACATGGCGGCACTAAAAGCCTTTCTGATGTCGGAGAAAGCGGCGGGTAAGACGATCTATCCTCAAGGCAATGAGTGGTTTCGCGCGCTCGACCTGACTCCGCTCGACAAGGTGCGCGTGGTGATTTTGGGGCAAGACCCTTATCATGGCCCGGGCCAAGCGCACGGGCTTTGCTTCAGCGTTAAACCCGGCGTTCGCCCACCACCGAGCCTTCTCAACATTTACAAGGAACTGGAGAGCGATCTCGGCATATCCCGCCCACGCCATGGCTTTCTGGAGCATTGGGCGCAGCAAGGCGTGCTTTTGCTCAACAGCGTGCTGACCGTCGAAATGACCAAAGCGGCATCGCACAGCCATAGGGGGTGGGAACGCTTTACCGACGCGGTGGTCCGGCTGGTAAATGAAAAGGCCGAACCGGTGGTGTTCATGCTGTGGGGCAGTTACGCACAAAAAAAAGGTGCATTTCTCGATGCGTCACGTCATCTTGTGCTGAAAGCCGCGCACCCCTCACCGCTGTCCGCGCATAACGGATTTCTCGGCTGCAAACATTTCTCGCAATGTAACGCGTTCTTGGAATGCCACGGCCAGACACCCATCGAGTGGAGCCTG
>JANLSY010000125.1:0-2140 GCA_031362665.1 Sphingomonadales bacterium | reverse complement strand
GTGATAAGCGCGACTTTCTCGCCCATCCCCTGCCCGTAAAGCGCTGCGGTGGTCGACAGCATTTCGCGCATGCCGGGGCCGCCTTTGGGGCCTTCATAGCGAATCACAATGACCGCGCCTTCACGAATTTGCCGCGCTTCAACTGCGGCAAAGCAATCTTCCTCGCAATCGAATACTTGGGCGGGCCCTGTAAATTTCAGCCGCTCCATGCCTGCAACCTTTACGATTGCGCCATCGGGAGCCAGCGAACCGCGCAGACCAACAACACCGCCGGTGGGAGTAATCGGCGCGGTTGCCGGATAAATGACCTTCTGGTCGGGATTCCAGGTGATCTGATCGATATTTTCGCCCAGCGTCTTGCCGGTGACGGTCATGCATTCACCGTGAGCAAGCCTTCGCCAAGCAGCGACTTCATCAGCATGTAAACGCCGCCCGCGTCATACATGTCGCGCGCTACAAACTGTCCGCCGGGTTGCAGATCGGCCATATAGGGCGTTGATTTGAATGCCTCGGCAACATCGAACAGATCGAAATCGATGCCGGCTTCATGTGCCATTGCGGGCAGATGAAGTGCTCCGTTGGTTGAACCACCGGTTGCAGCGACAATTCGTGCAGCATTTACAAAGGCTTCACGCGTACAAATATCACGGGGTCGGATATTGCTCGCGAGCAATTCCATCACTTGCGCACCCGCAGCATGGGCAATCTGGTCGCGCGTCGAATAAGGCGCAGGAGCCATATTGCTATTGGGCAGCGAAAGCCCGATCGCTTCGCCCACACAGGCCATAGTGTTGGCCGTATACTGCCCGCCACAAGCACCATGGCCAGGGCAAGCGACGCGCTCCAGCTCTTCAAGCTCGGACAATGGACATGCTCCAGCGGCATATTTGCCGACAATTTCGAACACGTCTTTGACCGTGACATCCTTGCCCTTGTACCGCCCGGGCAAAATCGAACCGCCATAGACAAAGATCGATGGCACATTGAGCCGCAACATCGCCATCATCATGCCAGGCAGCGATTTGTCGCATCCGGCAAAGCCGACAAGTGCATCGTAGCAATGGCCGCGCACGGAAAGCTCGATGGAATCGGCAATAACCTCACGGCTGATCAGCGAGGATTTCATCCCCTGATGCCCCATCGCGATGCCGTCGGTCACGGTGATTGTGTTAAACCGCCGCGGCATTCCCCCGCCCGCTTCAACGCCCTTGCGGGCGATATCGGCCTGCGCATCAAGCGTCGTATTGCACGGCGCGCTGTCATTGCCGGCAGAAACCACACCGACAAAAGGCCGCGCGATTTCCTCCTCGGTTAGACCCATCGCGTAATAATAGCTGCGATGCGGCGCGCGTTCGGGGCCTACGGAAACATGGCGGCTTGGGAGTTTCGATTTGTCGAAATTATGGGTCATTTACGGCTCACTTTCAGCGGCAGCGTCTATTCAGTTTGCCCCATCCGACGCAAGCCTTTCCGCAACATATTGTGCCATTTCGCCCAAAATTGCTGCGAATCTTTCCTGACCCTCGCTGGTACCGACCAAATCTTGCCGTATTTCAACGCCGACATAGGGAATTTCATTCGCCTCCGCATGGCGGTTCATCGTCGCGTTGAGCAGCTTACCCGAATAAGGTAACTGGTCACCCACGATCAACCCTTCACCCTCCAACCGATCGATTGCCAGGTTGGCGGCGGCCTCATATTCATTGTACAAGACTCCAATTTCCCAAGGTCTGTGGCGATGTGGATCGCTTTCAAGCCGCGGCGTAAAGCTGTGCACCGAAAGGATTAATGCGGGCCGGTGATGGTGCAGCAGATTTTCAAGCTGTTCATGGTAGGGATGGAAATAGCGTTCGAGCCTTGCTTTCCGGCCCGTTGCGTCGAGATGATTGCCAGGAATGTCGATGCCATCGCTTATTACCGGTATTGCGCTCGCATCGTTCGGATTGCGGTTGAGATCGACAACGAGCCGCGAATTGGTCGCGAGATAGGCTGCGCAGCCTGATAGTTCGACCAGAAATGTCGCCACGCCGGTGACGCCGATATCATAGGCGATATGTTGGGTGAGGAGTTGCCTGCCTATCCCAAGGTCAATTTCTTCGGGAACATGGTTGGATGCATGGTCGCAAACGACTAAAATGCC
>JANLSY010000118.1:0-3344 GCA_031362665.1 Sphingomonadales bacterium | reverse complement strand
AGCGAAGTCCTGTAAGCGTCATAAGCAATGGTCAGTCCGGCGAGATCGCCGATATTCTCGCCCAGCGTGAATTCACCCTGGGCGAAAATATCGGCGATCTTGCCGGCCTGACCATTGCTTATGATGCTTACAAGGCGTCGTTGGACGGCAAGGAAGCGCCGGTGTTGGACGGTATGACCGGCGATCAGCGGTTTTTCCTGGGCTGGGCGCAGGTGTGGCGGCGCAATTATCGCGAGGCCAATCTGCGACAGCGCCTGATCACCGACCCGCACAGTCCGTCGGCACAGCGCGTGTGGGTCGTACGCAATCTTGACAAATGGTACGATGCGTTCCAGCCGAAACCGGACGGAAAGCTATACCTCAAGCCCGAGGATCGAGTCCGCATCTGGTAAGGAACCGTTTTGACCAGCCAAGTCACCCCCAAGCAATTGCAGATTTTCGGGGGTGACGGCGAGGAAGTAGCGCAATCGAACCGCCAGCACGCGCTGTTGCTGGCGGTTGTTACTTTGGCATCGCTCGCAATCCTCTGGTTTGTCACGAAAAATGTCGTGGTGGTGGGAAGCTGTGCCGGGGCAATGATAGGGGCATGGGGTCTGGTCGATTATGTCCGTCGAACGCGCCCCGCCGAAGAGGCGGAAACGACGTTGCCGCCCGACTGGTCGATTACCCATGCGGCGGCGCAATTGAGCAACGCGGCGATCGCGATCAGCGACCGGGCAGGGCGGCTGGTGTGCGCTAACGACCATTTTACCAAGGCCTTTGCTGGCTTGAAAGCACCGCCCGACTTGGGCGTCGATGAGGCAAGCCGCGAATTGCTGGTCGCTGCAGGTCGTGCCGCCTGGCGCGATGGCAGTGCGCAAATCGATACAATTACCAAGGATGACCGTCAGTTCAGCGTTAAGGTCGCGCGAGCGGGGACCGCAGACGAATATCTCCTTTGGCGGCTCGCGCCCATCGAGCGGCTCGATATCGAAAGCCGCGCCATCGAGTTGATTACCGGGCGAATCGGGCGTGCAATGGCGCAAAGTGGAGTCATGGCGGTATCTATTGGTCCTGACGGGCGGATTCGCGCGGCGAACGCGGCCTACGCGCTGCGTGCGACCGGTAGCGATAACGAACCGATTACCGGCCGCGAGTTCGCTGCCTATATGCGGATGGACGAGAAGGGCAGCATCTTCTTCGAACGCGAAGGACGGCGCGGGTTGCCGATCCGGCTGATGCATGTGCCGCTTGCGGAAGATGAGGCGCAAGGCGCGTCTTTACTGCTCGCTGTCGATGAGGAAGGCGCAAAAGTTGAGCGCGGTATGGCGCTGGCGCATGTCGAGCAATTACTGTCGACATTGCCCTTAGGCTTGGCGCTGGTCGACCGCGATGGCCGTTTTTTGTTTGCAAATGAATCATTTGCGCGCGTCATCGATATTCCTTCTGAACAATTGCCGTCATATCCCGGCGATCTTGTGATTGCCGAGGACAAGGCCGCGGTGCTCGAAAGCATCCGCCGTTATGGCAGTGGTTCGATGAACTCTGGTGATATTGCCGTGCGGTTGAAAGAGCGGCCCGACGAAGTGATCGCGCTGTCGATAGCGGGCGTGCGCGGGTTGGGCGAGGCGGCGGTGCTGCTTGGCCTTAAGGACAATAGCGAGGAAACCAAGCTCAAGCGCCAGGTTGCACAGCAGACCAAGATGGAGTCGATTGGCCAGCTTGCAGGAGGCGTTGCGCATGATTTCAACAACATATTGACCGCGATCATCGGCTATTGCGACCTCATGCTGCTGCGTCACCAGCCCGGCGACGGCGATTATGACGATATCCAGCAGATCAAGAACAACTCGAACCGCGCCGCTAGCCTGACGCGGCAATTATTAGCGTTTTCGCGGCAACAGACGTTGCGGCCGCAGGTTCTGCAACTCGCCGATGTCGTCGCGGATGTGTCGAGCCTACTCAAACGACTACTGGGTGAAACGGTACGACTGGAGCTTCACCACGGCCGCGCGATGGGCGCGGTGCGAGCCGATCCGGGGCAGTTGGAGCAAGTCATTATCAACCTCGGCGTCAACGCGCGCGATGCCATGCCCAAGGGCGGCGTCGTGCATATCAGCACCAAAGCTATCGGGCAGGACGAGGTAAGGGCGATGGGCAGTGATATCCTGCCGATTGGCGATTATGTCCTGCTCTCTGTCGAGGACAGCGGTGTGGGCATTCCCAAGGAAAATCTCGCCAAGATTTTCGAACCCTTCTTTACCACCAAAGAAGTGGGCAAGGGCACTGGCCTTGGACTCTCAACGGTCTACGGGATTGTCAAACAGTCGGGTGGGTTCATCTTTGCCGAATCTGAAGTTGGCAAAGGAACGCGATTCGATATCTACCTGCCCGTGCATGTCGGCGAAGCGCCTGCCGCCGATACGGGCAAGCGTGAATTCTACAAACCGAAGGATTTGTGGGGCAGCGGGCGTGTGCTGGTCGTCGAGGACGAGGATATGGTCCGCGCCGTAGCCGAACGTGCACTTGTGCGGCAAGGCTATGTCGTTGAAACCGCGTGCGATGGCGAGGAGGCGCTGGCGCTGTTCGCCGATGGCAAGCGGTATGATCTGGTGGTGTCCGACGTCGTGATGCCCAATATGGACGGGCCGACTATGGCGCGAAACCTGCGCGGGCAGTTTGGTGATATCCGCCTGCTTTTTATGTCGGGCTATGCCGAGGAGCAACTGCGCGAGACGATCAGCCTCGACAATGTATCCTTCCTGCCCAAACCGTTTTCGGTGCAGCAAATTGCCGAAGCGGTGCATGATGCGCTTGCCCGCGAGGGATAATTTCATTATGCACTGATAAATAACGGAAATAAAATATTGTTCTGCTCTTGTTCTTTCGGAACATATGCAATACATCATAGCTCTGTTCCGGAGATGTTCCGGTTCGGACATGATGCTAAGGAGTGGAAAAATGGCAGCAAGTCTCAAGATAATCGATGGGGATCAGGCAAAGAATATGAATAACGCAGACCGCGAAAAAGCGCTTGAAGCTGCGCTCGCGCAAATCGACCGTGCCTTTGGCAAGGGCAGCGCAATGAAGCTGGGCAGCCGCGAGGCGATTGCCATTGATGCGATTTCGACTGGTTCGCTGGGGCTGGTTGAAATCCCTGTGACCTATGAAATGCTTATTCACGACAACTTACCACTGGCTGTGCGCTGGCAGAGTCATATCCGTGAGGTGATGCAGCGTTTATTGGCAAATGGGTACATTGTGACTGATTTTGTGCGGAGTACGTTTGAAAATCGCGAACGTGCTTTCTATTTGTTTAGTCAGGCTGACAAAGCCTTTGAACGTGTCGATTTTAGTAATAACTG
>JANLSY010000038.1:0-7892 GCA_031362665.1 Sphingomonadales bacterium | reverse complement strand
GCCCATGCGGCGACATTCTGACGCAGTTCTCCTTTATCGATCTTGTCGAGCGTGTCGTCTGGCGTGTGGTGAAGGTCGAAATATTTGGTTCCGTCCTGTTGCAGGTCGATAATGCCGAGCTTTTGCGCGGCGATGATCGCGCCGATATCCGCACCACCACCGGCACGTTGCTGGCGCGGGACGACGCCGAGCGGGGCGAGGGCAGAAACGATATTGTCTCGCAGCGGCTTTGCGCTCGCAGGCAGGGCGAAATCTACTGCCCAAACCTTGCCAGCGCCAAAATCCGATTCCATCGCCAGCGCGTGCGGTTCGGCTGTGTGCTTTTCGCCATAGTCGCGCCCGCCCCAAATGCCGACTTCCTCGGCACCCGCCCAGAGAAGGCGGATGGTGCGCTTGGGTTTTTCGACCTTTAATGCTGCGGCAGTAATGATACCGCAGCCCGCAGCATCGTCGATTGCCCCGGTGCCCAAGTCCCAGCTATCGAGATGACAGGCGATTACGATCATCGGGAGTTTGGGGTTGCTACCCTTGATATCCGCGATGACATTACCCGATGTCTGCTGGCCGATATTCTGGGGTGTCAGCACCAGTTTCATCTTCACCGGCTTGCCGCGTTCGAAAATACGCTCCAGATTTTCGGCATCGGGCAACGACATCGCTGCTGCTGGAATCGGGTTCACACCGGTCTCGAAATTGGTGTTCCCGGTATGCGGATTGCGATGGTAGTCGGTTCCGGCCGAACGGATGACGATGGCCGCTGCACCTTTCTTTGCCGCAATATTTGGCCCGACAAAGCGGGCAGGGCCGAAAGCGCCGTAGCTGCTGCCGTCCTGTGTGCGTTGCATATCATGGCTTACGAAAGCTATTTTGCCCTTCAAGGTGCCATCGGGAACCACTCGCAAAGCGTCGAGTGTCTTGAAATAGACGACTTCGGCCTCAAGTCCTTCTGCACCCGTGCTGCCGCTATTACCCAGCGCGGTAATTTGTAATTTATGCGGGAAGGGTGCTGTTACATAACCGGTTTCCTCCCCGCGCACCCATGTAGGCATTTGGAACTCTTCAATCCGCGCGTTGGATATTCCGAGCGCCTTGAGCTTCGCTACCGACCATATGCGCGCCCGCGCCTCTGCCTCGGTCCCGCCTTGGCGCTGGCCGACTTCGGTGGTGAGTCCTTCCACAATGTCCCACGCGACATCGTCCTTAAGGCCCGCCTCAAGCGGCGTATCCTTGGCAAAAGCGCTCACGGTAAGGGCGGGGAGGGCGGCGGTCAGGCTTGCGGCTAGCAGTATTTGTTTTTTGTTCATGAGCGGCACCCTATCGGTGCGCGGCTCGCCTGACAATCCCGCTTGCGAGCGCGCAGGCGCACGGCTAGGGAAGCGGCAAATCCTCACCCATTTATAGAAGAGAAACCGACGCATGGCCGCCCAATATAGCTTTGTCATGAAGGGAATGACCAAGACCTTCCCCGGCGCGAACAAACCAGTCCTCAGCAACATCAACCTGCAATTCTATCCCGATGCGAAAATCGGCATTGTCGGGCCGAACGGTACGGGTAAGTCTACGCTGATGAAGATCATGGCGGGGATGGACACCGAATTCACCGGCGAGGCATGGCCAGGCGAGCATATCACCGTCGGTTATCTGGCGCAGGAGCCCGAGCTCGACCCGACCAAGACAGTGCGCGAGAATGTCATGGATGGTGTGCGTCCGGTTGCCGATCTGGTTGATCGTTTCAACGAAATCTCGACCATCATGGGCGACCCACCCGAAGATGCCGATTTCGACGCGCTCATGGAAGAAATGGGCACATTGCAGGAAAAGATCGATGCGGTTGATGGCTGGTCGCTGGATAGCCAGCTAGAACTGGCGATGGACGCGCTGCGTTGTCCGCCTGGTGATGCCAGCGTCGTAAATCTCTCCGGCGGCGAAAAGCGGCGGATTGCTTTGACGCGGCTGTTGCTGGAAAAACCCGACATCCTGCTGCTCGATGAACCGACCAACCATCTGGATGCGGAATCGGTGGCTTGGCTGGAAAAGCATCTGGTCGATTACAAGGGCAACGTGATCCTCGTCACCCACGATCGCTATTTCCTCGACAATGTCGTGAGCTGGATTCTCGAACTCGATCGCGGGCGGTACTTTGTCTACGAAGGCAATTATTCGACCTACCTTGAGAAGAAGGGCAAGCGGCTTGAGCAGGAAGCCCGCGAGGATTCAGGACGCCAGAAGGCAATCAAGGACGAGCTTGAATGGATAAGGCAAAGCCCCAAGGCGCGGCAGACCAAATCGAAAGCGCGTATCAAATCGTTTGACCAACTGGTCGAGGCGCAGGAAAACCGTACCCCCGGGAAGGCTCAGATCGTCATCCAGATACCCGAGCGGCTTGGCAGCAAGGTTATTGAGGTCAAGAATGTGTCCAAAGCTTATGGCGACAAGCTGCTGTTCGAAAACCTGTCCTTTTCGATTCCTCCCGGCGGTATTGTCGGAGTTATCGGGCCGAATGGTGCGGGTAAATCGACTCTGTTCAAGCTCATTACCGGTCAGGAAACCCCCGATTCGGGTGAAGTCGACATCGGCGAAACGGTAAAGCTCGGCTTTGTCGACCAGAGCCGCGATGACCTTGACCCCAACAAGAATGTCTGGGAAGAAATTTCGGGCGGCGCCGACTTCATGAAGCTCGGCAAGCATGAGACGCCGACACGGGCTTATGTTGGAGCGTTCAACTTCAAGGGTGTCGACCAGCAGAAGAAAGTCGGCTTGCTGTCTGGCGGTGAACGCAATCGCGTGCATATGGCGAAAATGTTGAAAGAGGGCGGCAACGTGCTGCTGCTCGACGAACCAACCAACGACCTTGATGTCGAAACGCTGTCGGCGCTTGAAGAAGCGTTGGAAAGCTTTGCCGGATGCGCAGTTGTCATTAGCCATGACCGCTTCTTCCTCGACCGTTTGGCAACGCATATTCTTGCGTTCGAAGGCGATAGCCACGTCGAGTGGTTCGAAGGCAATTTCGAATCCTACGAAGAAGACAAGATTGCGCGGCTTGGTGACGAGGCCACCCGGCCACATCGTGCAACATATAAGAAGATGACGCGTTAGGCAGGCGTGAAACGCGCCCTCCTCATCGTCAATACGCTTAGCGGTAGTACAGGCAACGCCGATTTGGCCGAAATCAAGCGTGCTTTATCGTGCGCCGGATTGTCGATTGAGCAGGTCGTAGTATTGCCGGAGAATGACTTACCCGAACGCACGACGATAGAAAGTTGCGGTATCGAAGTGGTGGTCTTGCTGTCTGGGGATGGCACGGTTGCAAATCTGTGCGATGAGCTTCGCGGTTGGACAGGCGCGCTTCTGGTGTTGCCCGGTGGCACAATGAACTTGCTGTCACGGCGGCTGCACGGGGACGTAGCGTTACCAGAATTACTTGAAAAAATCGCGGCGACCTCGCTTAAAACAGCGAAAGTTCCAGTCGTTCGTATTGGCGAGCGAGAGGTCTTGACTGGTTTAACAGTCGGCCCGTCCACTCGCTGGGGCGAAGTACGTGAAGGTATACGGCATGGCGATGTATCGGGTCTTGCGCAGACGGTGCCCGAAGCATGGTCGGAAACACTTTCGGACGACGGCGTCTGGATAGAGGGTATCAAAAGGCATCCTTATGCCGCTATATTTGTCGAACCTAATGATGAAGCGACATTGTCGGTAATTGCGTTTCGCGCGAATAACATCGGCGATATGCTCGGGCATGGCATTGCCTGGCTGCGCCGGGATTTTCGGGAAGGGCCAAAAGACGAACTTGGCGTAATGTCCACGGTGGTTGTAGTCGGTGATGATGAGGAAACCGGTTTGCTTGTCGACGGTGAATATGAAGACGGGCGGTTGCCGTTGACATGCCATGCAGGCGTTTCGTCGGTAAACTTTTTGACGCTCGCATGACCCGGCGGTTAATTTTGCCGATTTTGGTACTTTGTTCGGCGTCCGTGCATGCCCAAACGTCGGCTGTTAATGAACCTATCGTTTTGACCCATCCCCAACAGTGGCAGCATGGCTGGTCGATGATTTCAACCCAAAAGCGGGTGGCTATGGCTGATGACGATATCCAGCGGCACGCCAACGACCCCACATATTGGGACGGCATAACAATTGATGAGAAGAAATTTTCAGAAAATGGTTTTGATTGGCATCTGTTGCGTTTCACTAATCTCGAAAACCCGAGAGCCGTCATCTGGTTTGTACCGCACGACGACGAAAACGCAGCGTTCGAAGGCGCAATCGCAGCTTTGAAAAAGCATGGCGGCATGGCGATCGTCGTCAACAGCGGTTCAGGCAGCCTACGCCGACAGAAGGGTCTAGGACGTTGTGGAGGCAGGTCTGCTATCGTCAATAGTTGCGACCCGAACCGTAATTTTTCCGACGTTACACCGCTTTTCACGAAAGCGTTTCTCGATCACCGAACCGAAGCAAATCAACCGATCATTGCTCTTCATACCAATGGAGCAGGAGCAGCGGGCGATTTCAGCCTAATCGATATCGCAGCGTACAGGCGCGGTGAAATGCGGCTTAGGCAAGATGCTTACCGTGCCCAAAATCCGACCGCCCTGATGGACAATTACGATACGCTCGGCTTAATTGCCTATCGTGCGAAAGACCGCAAACCGGATGATGTATCGGTCGCCTGTCGCAATGCCCTAAATGACAACGGCATACATTTCTGGCACGAACGTGTAGAAAAAAGCGACGGTTCGCTGTCCAATTATCTTGCACTCGAACGTCCTGATATCCTTTACTTCAACGCAGAGAGCCGCGAGGAATCCGATCTGGCAATTTCGGCAGCGCGGCATGCGGTGATGATTGCCGCCTATCTAAAAAATTGCATGCGGTCAGGGGACAAGCCAGCGCCCTGACCATTGGTCGTTGTCCCAATCCCATTTAGCCCTGCGATGTCCGGAATTGGCCAAATAGAGCCACTCAATTTCATCTATTTGGACAACGATAATCGCAAAGTTTTGCCTCGCGTCGGTGATGTCGACCTCGATCGGCTTTTTGCCCTCTATCCAGTGCGGTAACCCTGAGGTTGGCGCCTCGCTTTCGGCGCCAGGAGAATGCTCGGCCATATAGCATCGCCGGGCAAATAACGTCGAACTTTCCCATGCTGCATCCGCTGCAAAACCTTTTGTTTCAGTCCGGGCAGTTCCACCAAGGCGCAGCTGTATCTTCTCATCCGCATCATAAACCAAAACCGATACGCGGGCACCGACGCCTATTTCCGTTATTTTGGTCGATCGCGCATCAGTATGAAAACGCAAAGATCCGACCTCTCGGTCAACCTCGCGCAATATCATGATCCGCTGGCTGGGGTTTCCGCTTTGGTCGGTTGTCGCAACCACAGGTGTATGAGCGGGCCCCTTCCTTTGTTCAGCCCCATTGGCCAGCATTTGCCAGCATTTGTCGAAGCTCAGCGCGAGGTCGTTGTAGAAATTCGCTTCATCGGCGGCTTTGGTCATTGCGTTTCGAAAGTTCCACTCGTTTCATCAAGCACCTGCAGTTGTCCGTCTGCAATACCAAAATATGCGCCGTGCAGTTTCAATAGTCCGGTATCCTCGCGTTCGGCGATAAATGGAAAACTTCGTAAATTCGCGATGCTGACCTTTACAGCTTCCAATTCGAGCGAGTGCTGTGCATCTTCCGGATGCTTCGCCAATACCTTGTCCCGCGCGTCGCTGATTAGTCCCATCCATTTATCAACGAAGCTTTGGCCTGTCGGCGCAAAATCGCTCCCAGCCAACGAAGCTTTGATCCCGCCGCATTGCGCATGGCCCAGTACAACGATGTGCCGGACTTCAAGCCCTAAAACGCCGAATTCAATAGCGGCAGATACGCCATGCAAACCGCCGCCGAGTTCATATGGCGGCACGAGATTGGCAACGTTTCGAAGCGCAAACACCTGACCTGGAACAGTGTCGAACACCGTTGCCGGATCGACCCGGCTGTCGCAGCACGAAATGATCATGACTGGCGGCGCCTGACCATCGCTTGCCAACTCGTCATAACGCGCTTTTTGCTGCGGATACGCTTCGGAACGAAACCTGCGATATCCGTCAACCAGCGCTGTAAATTCAGGCATTAAAAAAGTTCTCCACGCACCACTTGGACATCGCCAATGGTAAGTAGCAATCGATAGCTGTCGAGTAATGGTGCCAGCCGGTCAACGAGCGCATTGGTTTTTTGTTCGGATGCAATCGCAAGCACAATTGTCTTGGCTGCCGCACCTGTCACATCGTCATGCTGCCATTCGCCACCACGCCCACCGCCAGAATCTATATGAATAAGGCTCCAGCCAGAAATATCGGCTGCCTTGATTTGCGCGATAATGCGTGGAGCAAGGGGTGTATCAACCAGGATTTCGATCCGTTTGCGTGTAACAGTTTGAACCATGTCTTATCCTATCGCCTGTGCCAGCGCGGCAAAAATGGAAATACCGAAGATGATGTTAAACGGAAAGGTAATGCCTAGCGACATGCTAAGGTAAATGCCGGGGTCTGCCTCTGGCAGAGCGAGCCGCATCGCGGCGGGGACTGCAATATAGGATGCGCTCGCCGCCAAAATGCCGAGCGCCGCGGCCGAGGCAGCATCCAGTCCGATAAGCGTGCCGATAATCGTGCCGATACTGCCGTTAATCAACGGCAACGCAATCGCCAGAGATACCAATCGTGCGGTAATCTTTCGTGACTGGACCAACCGCCTTGCTGCGATCAGCCCCATATCGAGCAGAAACAGGCATAATACACCCTTGAAACCAGTGTCGAACAAAGGTTTCACCGGCGCAAATCCATCAGCGCCCGCGACCGCGCCGATAATGAAGCTGCCGACAAGCAGCATGACCGATCCATTTGTAAGCACCTCGTGCCAAGGCACAGCACCGGTGGCTGTCCCGCTTCCACGTCTGGCCATGACCAGGCCCGAGATAATTGCTGGGGTTTCCATCAGAGCGAGGACGGCAACCATGTATCCGGCGGGTGTCAATCCCTGACCGGTCAGGATTTCCTTCGCCGTCACAAAAGTAACAACGCTGACCGAACCATAATGCGCCGCGACTGCCCCCGCATCGATCTGTGAAAGACGCCCAATGCTTCGAAGCAAGGCAAAGGCAATTACCGGAAGCAAGAAGCTTAATCCTAGCCCAGCTAGAGCCGCTGCAAACAAATCTGGTGTTATGCCGCTAGAGGCCACTTCCACGCCACCTTTGAGGCCAATTGCAGCCATCAGGTAAATCGACATCGCCTTGGCGAAGGCTTCGGGGACGCTTAAATCGGATTTTAGCAGTGCCGCAACAAATCCGAGAACGAAGAACAGAATGACCGGTGATGTCAGCGTGTCGATTATCATCGCGTTCCCCTTCCGGAATTTGCATCTCGATAGCAGCCAAGTTGCAGTTGGCAAGAGGGCCCCGCATCGCTATCTGGGCGCAATGAACGCACCAATGACACCGCCCGATCGCCCCGCGCGAGAACGCAAGCCCGACTGGATAAGGGTCAAAGCTCCGGGAGGCGCGGGTTTCAACGAGACCCGCAAGCTGATGCGTGATTTGAATCTCAACACTGTTTGCGAAGAAGCTGCTTGTCCGAATATCGGGGAATGCTGGACCAAGAAACACGCGACGGTCATGATCCTTGGCGACGTGTGCACACGCGCATGTGCGTTCTGTAACGTCAAGACAGGTATGCCCAAGGCTGTCGATCCGCTCGAGCCAGAACATGTAGCGATTGCTGCCGCAAAGATGGGGCTGGAGCATATCGTTATCACCTCGGTCGATCGCGACGATTTACCCGACGGCGGTGCAAGCCAGTTTGTGAAGGTTATCGAGGCCCTTCGTCGGAATACACCCGATACAACGATTG
>JANLSY010000003.1:0-3056 GCA_031362665.1 Sphingomonadales bacterium | reverse complement strand
GAAATCGCCCGCGCAATAGAAGACGCGCACATGGCTGGCAAAATACGTGCGTTCGGCGTGTCCAATTTCACGCAGGCGCAGATTGCGACGCTGGCACAGTTCAGCAGCATGCCGATTGTCTCGACGCAGCCCGAATTGTCGCCGCTGCGCATCGATACAATCGAAAATGGCGAACTCGACCAAGCCATTGCGATGGACATGGCGGTGCTCGCTTGGTCACCATTGGGCGGGGGCCGCATCGGCGATCCGACCAACGAGCGCGAACAAAATGTTGCCGCCGCTTTGTCCGGCGTTGCCGCTGCACACGGCGTATCGCGTACCGCCGCCGCCTATAGCTGGATCATGGCGCACCCTGCGCGGCCCATTCCCATTGTCGGCTCGCAAAACCCCGCCCGCATCGCCGAAGCTGCCGACGCGTTCAAAGTCCAATGGACCCGCGCTGATTGGTATAGCGTGCTGGTCGCCGCAAGAGGAGTGCCGCTACCATGAAGCCCGTCGAAGTCTCTTGGTTTTCCGCCTTGTGCGATGATGATTACGAGTTTCTGGGCGTGCCCGACCCCATGCTCGCTTCAAGCTGGGAACATTGCCGCAATATTGTCCTCGCCGCCGAAAAGGGCGGGTTCGATAATATCCTTTTGCCCTCGGGCTATGCGCTCGGCCTCGACACCACAGCGTTTGCCAGTGCGATTGCGGTGCTGACCAGCCGCATTAAATTGCTGATGGCGGTGCGCGTCGGTGAAAGCTGGCCGCCGCAACTCGCGCGGCAGATCGCGACGCTCGACCAGATTTCGGGCGGGCGGCTGAATATCAACATCATCTCGTCCGATCTGCCCGGCGACAAGATGGAAAGCGAACCACGCTATCGCCGCACCGTCGAGGCGATGCAGATATTGAAGACGCTTCTGAACGGCGAGCATCTGAACATCGACGGCGAGCATTACAAAATCGACCTCGACCCGCCGCGCATGACAACCGTCAGCGGCAAATGCCCCCCGCTATATTTCGGCGGGCTGTCGCCAGCCGCAAAGGAAGCAGCCGCCGAAGGCTGCGACGTCTATCTGATGTGGCCCGAAACCGTGCAAGGCGCGAAGGCCTTGGTCGAGGACATGACCGCGCGTGCCGCGAAGTTTGGCCGCACGCTGAAATACGGCTTCCGCGCGCATGTCATCGTCCGCGAAACCGAGGCCGAGGCGCGCGCCTATGCCGACCGGCTGCTGTCGAAGCTGGATGCTGGAGCAGGCGAGGCAATCCGTAACAAGAGCCTCGACACGCAAACCTTCGGTGTCGCGCATCAAGCCGAATTACGCGCTCAGTCCGAAGCGAATGACGGCTATCTGGAGGAAAATCTCTGGACCGGCATTGGCCGTGCCCGTTCAGGATGCGGTGCGGCGATTGTCGGCGATCCCGATCAGGTGCTGGCGAAAATCAACGCCTATCGCGCCGTGGGGATCGAGGCGTTTATCTTGTCGGGTTATCCGCATTTGGGCGAGTGCGATATGTTCGCGCGCTATGTGCTGCCGAAGTTGGAGCATGGGGCTTTGGAGCTCTAAGGCTGTAAGGGACTGTCCCAAGCGGAGCGCCGTGGACTGTCCCTGAAAGCCCGAGCGCGACCTCCCGGGGACAGTCCACTGCGCTTCACTTGGGACAGTCCCCTTTCGTCACTCCCCCAACCCAGCCATCCGTTCCGCCTGATCCTCGGCGATCAGCGCATCGACCAGTTCCCCCAAACCGCCGCCTTCCAATATCTCGGGCAATTTGTGCAAAGTCAGGTTGATCCGGTGGTCGGTCACGCGGCCTTGCGGGAAATTATAGGTGCGGATGCGCTCCGACCGGTCGCCCGAGCCCACCATGGCCTTACGCGCCTCGGCTTCGGCTCCTGCCAACTCTTCGCGCTCCTTTTCATACATCCGCGCGCGCAGGACCTGCATCGCCTGTTCTTTATTCTTGTGCTGGCTGCGCCCGTCCTGGCAGGTCACGACAATGCCCGTCGGTAAATGCGTAATGCGCACGGCGGAGTCGGTCGTGTTGACATGCTGCCCGCCAGCCCCCGACGCGCGATAGACATCGATTTTCAGGTCGCGCGCCTCGATGTTGATGTCGACTTCGGTAGGTTCGGGCAGCACCGCGACGGTCGCCGCGCTGGTGTGGATGCGGCCGCCGCTTTCGGTGACAGGCACGCGCTGGACGCGGTGTACGCCGCTTTCATATTTCAGCTTGGCAAACACCCCATTGCCCTTGATCGACGCGACGACTTCCTTGAACCCGCCAACATCCGACGCGCTGACCGAGATCGGTTCGATTTTCCAGCCCTGCCCTGCGGCGTAGCGTTCGTACATGCGGAACAGGTCGCCCGCGAACAAAGCCGCCTCATCGCCGCCGGTTCCGGCGCGGATTTCGAGCATCGCGGGCCGTTCGTCGGCGGCGTCTTTGGGCAAGAGCGAGATGGCGAGGCTCGTTTCGGCATCGGAAAGCTGGTGCGTAACATCGTCCAGTTCCTCGACCGCCATGTCGTGGAGGTCGGGGTCGGACGAATCCTTGACCATATGCTGCAACGTATCGATTTCCTTACGCAACCGCCGGACGTTTGCGGCGGCTTTCGCGACCGGCTCAAGCTCCGAATATTCCTTCGAAGCGGTGACAAAGGCATCGCCCTCCAACTGCCCCGAAGCCATCCGCGCCTCAAGCTCGGCAAAGCGCGATTCAATCATCGCGATTCGTTGCGGGGAGATTTTGGTCATTTAATTTGAGATTTCAGCGTCAATGTCCCGCCGCCATGAGCAACCGTCTTCCAACTGGCGGGTAAAACGCCAAAAACATCGCGCAGATAAGGCTTAAGCGCCGGATGTAGATATCCAATAGTCCTATGCCTATCCTTCACGTATCGTTTAACTGAAAACTCAATTTGACCCGCCGCATCGTCATTTAGCGTCAGAACATAATCTGTTCACAACTTTCTCGCACGATCAAAACGCTTTTTGGGATTACCTTCAGAAATTATCCCGCATGGCATCCCTTCTTTCCTGATCCGTCGCTCCATCTGCTTAGCGACCGGCAGC
>JANLSY010000224.1:0-7962 GCA_031362665.1 Sphingomonadales bacterium | reverse complement strand
GCCGCAAAAAACTGGCCGTCGCCGTCCTTGCCAATCTGTGCCATGAATCGCTGGATCGGCCCCTTTGCCATTCCGCCAACCGTATATCCGGTCAGCGCGCGGGCAAATTCAGTCACGTCATTCTGGGTGTAAACGGTTCGGACGCCGAGCGTGTGCAGTTCCAGTATCTCGCGCGCCAGATTTTCGTTGAGCCCGAGCTCCTTGTTTCGCCGCGCCGCCACGCGCTGGGCGAGCGGGCTGTTCGGGCCGATCGATTGCGCCTGATCAAGATAAAGCAACATCGCGGGGTGGGTAGTCGCAGCAAGCAACAAGTCGGCAAAGCTGCCCATGATGTTCGGGCGAATGGCAGTAAATTCGAAATCGCCCGCCAGCCCCAGCACCTGCAGCTTGTCGATAGAAACTGCAAAATGGTTCGACCAGAAATGCACGAGCCGTTCGGCAAAAGGTGTATCGGAGGAAAGTGCCGCGTTCACCCGTGCATCGGCTGCTGCGACATATCTAGCGCGCAGCGTGTTGACGACTTTCTCGATCTTGGCCGGATCGATCTGTGCCACTTCCGGATCGGCTGCTTCCTTTTTCTCCTGCCGGAAGTCGCGGCGGTCGAGCTGATATTCGCGAAACTCTGCAGCAAGTTCGGCTCGCGAAGGCTGGTCCGAAAGAGTGGGTGGTACCGGGTTATATTGGGCGATCTGGCCCTTCAGCCAATCCCGGGCATTGGCGGGACGCGCCCCGCCCGGCAGCGCACCGAGCCCGAAGCGGTTCATCGCTATGGCGGCATCTACGGTCATGCTCTCTCCATTTCAGGCGCTCTAATGACCATACGCTTGACGCGGCGAAACCCTACGCCGAAAAATGTATAAAAATGTCGCAAGCAGCAAAAGTGTCGCTCACAACGCCTTTTCGTAAATGCGATATATCTTGTTGACGGTGCCACCGACTGCCTCACCGACCGAGCGCATCGGCCCATTGCTTGCCAGTACCCAGCCGAAATCTCCCCGAATTGCGCCATATTTGCTAACCGAATCTCGGCGAATATATTCGACCATCATCATAGCCAACTGGCTCGCCATTCGGGTCGACTGTAGTTTTTTGACCACGCCCATCAACGGCACCCGCATCGTAGTAACCTTTGGCTTACGCAACCACCAAAGCAGCTTCGCCCAATTGAACGGCCAAAGCGTTCCGCCGAATTCCTTCAACTTTTCATTGAGATCCGGGATGGTCATCGTGAATGCGACCGGCTCGCCATCGACTTCGGCGACACGGATCAGGTCTTCGTAGACGATCGGTTTCAGCTTTTTGCCTGCATAGGCGATCTCCGCGTCGGTAAATGGCACGAATCCCCAATTATCGCTCCACGCGTCGTTCAAAATGTTAAGCAATAATGCGGCTTCTTCATCGAACCGGCTCTTATCGACCTTGCGAATATGTATCCTATCCGACTTTTCGCCCATCGCCACTATGCGGTTGCTGAGTTCGGGCAGGCCTTTGTCGATTGGCAAGTCAAGGGTAAGCAAATCCTGCGCCCCGACGTAGCCCGCTGCCTCGATCCATGCAGCATAGGCCGCGCTGTTGAAACCCATCATGACGACCGGCGGTTGTTGAAACCCCTCGACCAGCAAACCCGGCTCGTCCCACATGGCAAGGCTAATCGGACCCATTGACCGGGTCATGCCCTTGGCGCGCAATGCTTCTTCGGCACGCGCAATAAGAGCCGCTGCGACCGCTGCATCCTCGGCCTCGAACAACCCCCAATTACCGCAGCCCGGACCCATCCCCTGCTCTGGCGGCTGTTTCAGCGCCAGATGGTCGATATGTGCGGAAATGCGGCCCACAATCTTGCCACCCCGCTCGGCAATAAACAATTCCGCCTCGCCATGTTCGAACCAAGGGTTTTTGCCGGGCGTGATTAGTCCGTACACCTCATTCTTCAACGGCGGCACCCAGTTCGGGTCATTCATGTAAAGACGAAACGGAAGGTCGATGAATGCTTTTTTGTCGGCCTTGGTCAGCACCGGGCGGATAATAATGTCTGTCATATTTGCTTCCTGATTCTGCAGCTCTGCGCTGTCAATGATTTACAGTCGAAGCTTCTGGCCGAACTTGCCCAATGCAGCCTTGTCGACAGCGTCGAGGCCATAGCGAAGTCCGAGCCACAATAATGGCCAGAACAGGATTAACAGCCCGATGGCGCGTACTGGCGCACCGAGGGGAGCCAGCAACTCACCAGAAAACCAGAGCACGCCGATAATGGCTCCACCAGCCAAAAGCGCGCGCCAGAACCCCACGCCAAACGGCGACAACCCGTCGCTGAAACGCAACTCCGCAACCGCAGCCCACGCAGTTGCAATAACTGCGGCCGAAACCGCGAGCGCCATCCCCAAAGCACCGTAGGTCGGCACCAGCCATAGAGCGAGCCCCAGCCAAAGCGCAAAGCCTATAATACTGTTAACCAAGGGCAGTGCGCGGTGGCCCACCATCTCGACAATCGGTGTCGCCGGGCCAATCACCGCCTCGCCCGCTCGCGCGGCGAGAAGAACGATCAGCACCGGCAATGCCGCTTCGGCACCCGGTGCAAAACCGCTCAACATGTCTGACGCGATTAGAATCATGAAGCCGGTAAGCGGCACCGCGAGGAGCAACGACATGTGCGTCGAGAAACGATACATCGGCAGCATCGCGCTTCGGTCAACCGCCGCCTGCGCCGAAGCCAGCGGCGAAAGCACGTACAGGAACGACTGCCGCACGATCAGCGGGATCGAAGCAATCTTACGCGCGATACCGTAAATCCCTGCGGCCGTCGCGCCAGCTGCGCCGGGCACCATGAGATTCAGCAGGATGGGCGGTAGGTCGTTATAAGCCCGCCGTGCGATCGCCGGCGGCATCATGGCCGCACCGCTATGCAATACCGAACGGCGAAGCATCGGCGGCATCGGAGCGCGCCATAGAAGGCCGAGATCATAATATCGCCCGAGCAGTTGCGCCGACAGGATCGCGGTAAGCGCAAGCGATAGCATATGACCCAAAAGCAAGCCGGTGAGGTCGAAACCGATCGCGAAAAAGCCGGACGCGAAGACCAGCCGCGCGACCTGCTCCCAGAAAATGCGTAACCGGATTTCCGGCCCGAACGCGCGTTTGGCCCGCGCCGCAGCGGTGGCAATTTCGATGAATATCCAAAGCGGTAAGCTCCACGCAAACAGCGCGATCGCTTGCGGCAATTGCGCTGCTTCCGACGGAGCAGCGGCTACATAACTTGCCAGCAAGTTCGCCGATAAAGTCATCGCCAACGCCGCCGCCACGCCAAGCCCCGTTCCCGTCAGCAGCGCAAATTTGACCGCACCGTGCTGCCGTTCCTTGTCGTCTTCGGCTGGCACAATGCGCTGCAACGCCTGCCCCATGGCGAGGTCGAGTATATTAGCCAAGATGTTGATCGCCGCCCACAGTACGACGTAAACGCCATAGCCAGCCAGACCAAACATCCATGTATAAGCGGGTTGTGCGATCACCTCGATCAACGCGCCGAGCCGAGACAGCGCCGCTAGACCCGCGCCTTTCGCAACCTCCTGATTACTCACGGCAGGCGCAGGTGGCACCAGAGCATCTTCGATGGGTCCGCTCATTCTTCGGTGCGCACCAACACCGTTTCACCGATCAGCAGGAATAGGAAAAACGGCCCCCAGGCCGCAATCCACGGCGGATACGCCCCCAGATTGCCCATCGCGAGCGCAAAGTTATCGGCAACGAAATAGGCGAAACCCAGTGCCATGCCGATAACGGCGCGCAGGAACAATGCGCCCGAACGCGCCAGCCCGAATGCAGCGACAGCCGCGAGCAGGGGCATCAGCAAGGTCGATAGCGGTCCCGACAATTTGTGCCACAATATGCCTTCGAGATTGTCGGTTCTCCTGCCCGCAGCCTTTAGGTCGCTGATTGCGTTCATCAGCGGGAAGAACCCCAGACTATCGCCATCGACCTTCACATAGTTGAAACGGTCCGGGGTGATTCCCTTGCCTACAACCAGTCCGTCAAACTTCTTCTCTTCGGTAGTCGCAACATCGAACGAACTGACATTTTTCAGTTCCCAGCCGCCGCCGGTATAGCGCGCTTCGGCTGCCTTAACGACCTGACGCAAACCGCCGTTGGCACGCAAATACAGGCTTACATTGCCAAGCCGGGTCGCGTTACCGTTGCCGCTAACCGTCTTGGCATTGATAAGGTCCTGCCCTTCGCGAACCCAGACATTAGTCCTGACTCCGTTATCGGCAGCAACTGGGCCATAATCCTCCGCCTGCCAGACTTTCAGTTTCGCGGTATTCGGCGCGACGACCGTTTCCGAAAATGCGAATAGGATTACCGCAACGGCCAGGCTGGCGACGAACATCGGAGCTAGTATCTGGTGTGCAGACAGACCCGCTGCCTTCATAGCCACAACTTCGCTATGCTGGCTTAATGTCGCAAATGAGATGATAACGCCAAGCAGCACCGAGAATGGCAAAAAACGCGCAATAATCTGCGGCGCGCGCATTCCGACATAGTTGAGCACATCACCCTGATCATTGCCCGCCACCGAGAGGATTTTGCCGCTTTCACCCAGAAGATCGAGCGTCATCAGGATGAGAACGAGCATTGCCAGCACGGCAAAGCTTCGGGTTACGAAGAGCTTTGCCATATAAAGCGTGATGTTGCGCGAGGGGAAAAAGTGCATGTCCTATTCCTCATCCTCGTCGAGTGGCATACCAATCGTTGCCAACCGAGATTTACGACCAAAGCGGAATGTCTTGCGAATCGCCTTCCCGACCTTGGCAGCAAAGACCTCCAACGCCCCGATCGGTTGACCGCCCGGCACGTGGGCGATGATATGGTACATCCACAGGATCAAAGCCGCAAATAGCAAAAACGGTACCCATAATGCTATGAAAGGGTCGACGATGCCCATGCCGCCCACGCCTTCGGCATATTCGTTGATCTTGTGATAGGTCACGACCATCACGATGGCGAGGAACACGCCCAGCGCCGAAGTCGACCGCTTCGGTGGGACAGCGAGGGCTACCGCGAGAAACGGCAACAGCAGCATCATCGCGACCTCGACCATGCGGAAATGGAAATTCGCCCATGCCTTGTTGCGTTCGATCGCGGGCTTCGCAGAATCGCTGCCGATGCGGAGTAGCTCAGTGAGGATATACTCGCGATCCTTGCCGCCTCGCGCGCGAAAGTTTTCGATTTGCGGCAGGGGTATTGGCACATCATGGCTGGTGAAACTCAGCACACGCGGGGTTTTGAACCCCGGCGCATCGTGCACCAGCGTCCCCTTTTCGAGGCGGAGTAGGATGGTATCGGGATCATCGGTGCGAAGAAACTGGCCTTCCTCCGCGGTGACCGCAAGCGATTGCCCACTCTTGCTTTCGGCGTAGACAAACATGCCGGTTAGTTGATTGCCATTATCACGGCTTTCTTCGATGCGGACGGTCAAATTTTCGCCCACATTGTTAAATTCGCCGACGCGCACCTTAGCTCCAAAAGCCCCCGAACGCAGCTCGAAGCGAAGCTCCTCATAAAAATAGCGCGCGGTGGGCTGGAGGAAACCTACGATCGTGAAATTCACCGCGGCAAGCGCGAAGGCAAACAGGAACGGCACGCGCAATAGACGGAAATAACTCATCCCGACCGCTCGAAAAATGTCTAATTCTGAAGAAGTTGCAAGACGGCGGAAGGCTAATAATATTCCGAGCAATAGCCCGATCGGAATACCCAGAGAAAGATATTCGGGCAGCAAGTTGGCGAGCATCCGCCAAACGACACTAACCGGTCCGCCTTCTGCCGCAACGAAGTCAAACAGGCTGAGCATCTTTTCCATAAGCAGCAGTGACGCCGCAATCGCCAGCGTCGAAAGCAGCGGTAGCATCACAAGTCGGAAGATGTAGCGGTCGGTGGCGGTCAGAAATTTCAACTTATAGTCGCCCTGTCACCCTAATTTGGCCGCAAACTCACCCGATAGACGCTATCAGGTTCAGGGGCAATATCGATGGCAACAGCATTTTGCAGGCGCCGGAAATAAAGTCCTAGGAGTTTTAAGATGAATAGAGTTTTGACGATTTTGGCGGCTGCTGGTTTGGCGTTTGGTTCCAGCACCGTCGTTGCTGGGCAGGAAGTCAGCAATGATCTTTCGCGCTGTGCTGCAGGCAAGGGCCCTGCGGTGCTGGTTAGCGTGCGCGGCGTGAAGGAATCGACGGGCCGGATACGCGTGCAATCCTATCCCGCAACCGGAGGTGCATGGCTCGCCAAGGGCCGCTGGCTTCACCGTATCGAAAGCCGAGCCAATGCAGGAGTAATGAATTTTTGCGTGCCGGTACCTGCCGAAGGTAAATATGGCATTGCTGTTCGTCATGACCGCAACGCCAATGGCAAGACCGATATCAGTCAGGATGGCGGCGGGTTTTCCAATAATCCGAGCATCAACATTTTGAATCTCGGCAAGCCGTCAGTCAGCAAGGTCGCGTTTGTGGCGGGTCCCGGCGTCACCCGCATCGCCATCAACCTCAAATATATGTGACGGAGAGCAATTGGCCCTTGTAGCACTTCTTTCGAACCCCAATTCAACCGGCAACAGGTCGCTGTTGCCGGCGGTTCGGTGCTATTGCGCGCGGCATCCCGATATATTTCATTATGAGGTCGAGGATATTGCGCAGGTGCCAAAGGCGCTCGAAATGATTGCGCGGGTGAGGCCGAAAGTGCTGGTCATCAATGGCGGTGATGGCACAGTCCAGTCGGCACTGACCGAGCTTTACCACGGCGGGCATTTCGAGGGCGACCCGCCGCCGGTTGCAGTGCTGCCCAACGGCAAGACGAATTTGATTGCGCTCGATCTGGGGGCAGAGGGTGATCCGCTGGTCGCGCTCGAGCGGATTATCGAGGTTGCAAAAGGCGACATGTCGGCGCATATCGTTGCGCGCGAAATGATTGCGCTGACCGACGGGAGCGAGGGTGCTCGTCCGGTCTTGGGAATGTTTCTGGGTGGCGCTGGCCTAGCCGAAACCATTCTGTATTGCCGCCATAAAATCTATCCCTTGGGCTTGCCCAATGGTCTGAGCCATTTCCTCGCGGTTGTAGCGGTCATGTTCTCGGCGATTTTCGGGCTCAAGGCCGATTTCTTACCACCACGGGCAAAGCCGGTGAGCATTTCCTTTGTCCGCAAGGGCGAATTGCAGGGCATATTCTCCGTACTGATCGTCACGACGCTCGAAAAACTGCTGCTCGGCAGCAAGACGGGCAATGCCGCGCGCGGCAACATGAAATTCATGGCGATCGAACAGCGGCCATGGGCAATGGTACATGCGATTTTCACTTCGATCATCGGACGGGTGGGTCGGCACCAGGTCGATGGGCTGCACCTGCAACAGGGCGACACGATCCGGATCGATAGCGACCAGAGCAGCGTTGTTCTGGATGGCGAGGTGTTTCATGCAATCAAAGACCGGCCCATCGTGTTGCGATCGACTCCACCGGTGCCGTTTCTGAAACTGGCGGCCTAACTACGGCGCGTAAAGGTCGCTAAGCTCAAGCCTATGCTTTCATTACAGCAACTGGTTGCCGACGAATTGGCGATACCTGCATTGCCGCAAGTCGAGGCGTTTGCGGCCGATATCGCGAGCCAATATCCGTCCGCCGCCCGGGCAGTCCTCTTCTACGGCTCGTGCCTGCGCTTCGCGCAACTTGAAGGGCTGATGCTAGACTTTTACCTGATCGTGTCGGATTATGACTCGGCCTATGACACTAAGTGGCTGGCGAAATGGAACCGCCGCTTGCCACCCAATGTATTCCCATTCCAATATGAAGGCCTGATGGCAAAAGTCGCGGTGCTCAGCGAAGCAGATTTCCATGACCTTAACCACCCAGCTGCATCGGCAGTGTCGGTCTGGGCACGTTTTTCCCAACCGTCGCGGCTGGTCTGGGCGGCCGACGATG
>JANLSY010000396.1:0-3199 GCA_031362665.1 Sphingomonadales bacterium | reverse complement strand
TGCCAACGACTTGATTGCGGACGTCGAACAGGCCTTGCTCGCTGCCAACAAGGTTGCGTGACGATTACCGGGTCGGCAGCGGCACATCACCCGAATAATCGTAAAAGCCACGCTTCACTTTGCGACCATACCAGCCGGCTTCAACATATTTCTGCAAGAGCGGCGCGGGCCGGAATTTGGGGTCCCCAGTCGAGGTGAACAGGACGTTGGTAATCTCTAGGCAGGTGTCGAGACCGATAAAATCCGCCAGTGTCAGTGGTCCCATCGGATGATTCAGGCCAAGCTGGCAAGCGGTGTCGATGTCGCGGATTGACGCCACGCCTTCGCCAAGCGCAAAACAGGCTTCGTTTATCATCGGCATCAGCACGCGGTTCACAATAAAACCCGGTGCGTCGTTTGCGAATACCAGTTTCTTGCCCAATGTTTCACCATATCGGCGCACGACATCGACGGTGGCGTCGCTCGTCGCAAGGCCGCGAATGATTTCGATCAGGCCCATGACTGGCACCGGATTGAAAAAATGCACGCCGATGAATCTTGCGGCGTCGGGCGAAGCCTGCGCCAACCGGGTGATCGGTATCGACGATGTGTTGGAAGCAAGTACGGCATCGGCGGCAAGGACTTTACCAACGCTTTCGAAGATCTTGCGCTTGATTTCCTCTCGCTCGGTGGCTGCCTCTATGATTAATCCGGCATCGGCCATGGGCTCGTAACCGGAAACAGGTTCGATCCGCGACAGCAACGTGTCGGCTTCTTCGCGACTCATTTTTTCCTTGGCGACAAGCCTATCGAGCGCTTTGCCGATACCCGTCTTACCGGCCTCGGCTTTTTCCAGATCCAGATCGGACAAATAAACATGATAGCCCGCGCCCGCACTGACCTGCGTGATGCCCGCGCCCATTTGCCCTGCCCCGATAACGCCGACTGCGCGCATATACTGCTCCATTAACCGTGTGTCGCTTTGCCCCTAGCGAGCGCTGCACAAAAGCGCTAGCCTTGACCCATGCGCAGGGGAATGTTGGCATTGGCATGCACGGGTAGCGCCTTTTTGGCGTTCGCTGGCGCACATGCCGTCACCCCCGGCAAAATTGTTACCGTCAAGGACTGGACTGTCGGCTGCGATAATGGCCTTGCCTGTCAGGCGGTCGCGTTGATGCCCGATGGTCCTGCGGATGATGCGCTTTCGTTGGTCATCACCCGACCAGCGGGCGTGGCCGCGCCGCTTGCCATCGAAATGTCGGGCTTCACCACAAAGGCCGACCGTTACCGTGTCATGATCGATGGTAAGGTCGCGCAAACCGGCAATATGCAGGTCGGCAGCGAATCCATTAAAGTTAGCGGCCTCGATGCTGTGAAACTTGCGCGCTCAATGGCCAAAGGCAAGGCGATGCGGGTCATCGACGGCAGCGGTGCCGATCTGGGCGCGGCTTCGTTGAACGGAGCGTCAGCGGCATTGCGCTATATTGACGCCGAGCAAGGCCGCGCCGGCTCCAGAGGCGCGGTGATCGCGACCGGGCCGAAAATGGCGACGGCGAAAAAGGCGGTGCTGCCGATCATAACCGCCAAGAAGATTGTTCCGACCGATATGCTGCCCGATGCCTCTGCCTTGGTTGCGCTGTCGGAAAGCAGCCCTTGCGCTGCTGAGCGTAGGGGCTCGACCGAGGATACCGCCTATAGTGTTGGCACTGGTCCAAAAGGTGCGCAGGCCTTGGTCTTGCTTAACTGCGGCGCAGGCGCGTATAATTTTTCATCAGGCGTGTATGTCGGCGAGCGGGACAAGGCAGGCAAATGGACTTTCGCGCCCGCCCAGTTTGATTACGGCGCAAGCGGTTTTAGCGAGGACAGCAAAATACCGATACTGGTCAATTCCTATTGGGACGCCGCCACACAGTCTATCAGCAGCTACTCCAAAGGGCGTGGCCTGGGCGATTGCGGATCGTCTGAAAGCTGGGTTTGGGATGGGACCAGTTTCCAGCTGACCCGCGCGACGGTCATGGGCGAATGCCGGGGATCGCTCGATTGGATTCCAATTTGGCGTGCCGAGGTGCGGCTAGTTCCCTAAAGCTTGCGCTGTTTGAGTAAAATCTCCGCAATCGCATAAGTCCGGGGATTATCGACATCGACGGCATAAGCGCCATCCAGCGCCATATAGGGTAACACACGCACGCCCAAACGCCGTGAAATAGCGCGGAAGGCGCTGTCGAGTTTGAACCAGCCCATGCGGAAACGGACGAGATTATGGATGCCGAATGCTCTCGCGATACGCCCTTTGGTCTTGATAAACTGCCCGCCCTGCCGGAAGGCTTCGGCAGCCTTCAGCGCCTTGGCATTGCGTAACCAGAACAGGTTACAATTGGAAATCGCGGCGTCTGAAAACTCGTAAAAGCGCCGCTGGCCCTCTGGATGCGCGGCTTGGATGGCCTCACGCGTCGACAGTACGACAATAGCGTCGCCTTCGCCAGCCATAGCTTCGGCGTGCATGTCGCGCATCAATTCGGGCGTCACCAGTACATTGTCGGCAGTGGTTATGACCATGGGCCATGCGCTCTCGCCTGCCTGAGCAGCCGCAAACTCGACGCTTTCGACGATGCCCGATTGTGCCTGGCAGATCATCAGGCGGCCTGACGCCTCCAGTTCGACCACGCCCGGCAAATCGGCAATTACCGCGGGGTCGTGTATAGAAATCAGTACTTTTGTGTCAGGAAAGGCCGGTATCCCGGCCTCTAGCACCCATTGCAACAGCGCCTTGCCGCAAATCGGAACGCGGCATTTATGGCTGACGCCTGCATCGGCGGCCATCGGATCGAGTTTTCCGTCGCGTTTGCCTGCGAGGATGAGGAGTGTGGGTTGTGTCGTCATCCGCGCGGCTATAGGCGGGCAAGCTTAGGCTGGCAATTGATTGCAAAGCAGCCTAAGCGCGGCGGCAATGCTCATCCTTCAGCAGGAAGTTTCTGGTTATGCCCGCTCCACTCCGCATCGCTCTCGCCGGTCTAGGCACCGTTGGCACCGGCGTTATCCGTTTAATTGAAGAAAACAAGAAGCTGATTGCGCGGCGCGCGGGTCGCAATATCGAGATTGCCGCGGTTACCGCGCGCGACCGGTCAAAGGATCGTGGGGTAGACTTGAACCCATATCGCTGGGTCGACGATATGGGCGAACTGGCCACAGCCGACGATGTCGACGTCGTGGTCGAACTTGT
>JANLSY010000390.1:0-3654 GCA_031362665.1 Sphingomonadales bacterium | reverse complement strand
TGCTCGAAAACGCGCGGCGGATTGAGCGGAGGACGAGCCGCCATGACTATCTGGTCGAGATGGCCCGCCAAGGTGCAGCGGCTTCGGTAAAATCGCTAACCCGCGAACATGCGCAATTCCCGATCGCGTTCACCACCGAGCAACTGGTGGCCGAGCATGAGAGTGATTATCACATCACCGACATTTACCGCCGCTGGCGCGTGGCGCAGGATGCGGTCGATCTGGGCGGCGCGATCGTCCTGACAAGCGCAGGCAATGCACGCGATCTCGGCGTTGCCGACGACAAGATGGTCTGGATCGCCGGCGCGTCCGAAGCCGCCGAGCCGCCACTGTCCGAACGCGATCATATCGCCAGCCCCGATGCAGTCGGCTTCACGATGCACGCCGCGCTCGATCAGGCGGGGTTCGCGCCCACCGATTTGGGGCCGGTCGACATCTATAGCTGCTTCCCTGTCGCCGTGACCGCCGCCGTCGACACGCTGGGCGATCCGGCGCGCGCGCTTGGCGATTATACCCTGACCGGTGGCCTTGGCTTCTTTGGCGGGCCGGGCAATGGCTACACCGTTTACAGCCTCGCCGCGATGGTCGAGGCGTTGCGCAAGGATGGTTCCAAGCCAGCCCTCGTCACAGCCAATGGCGGCGTGATGTCGAAACAGGCCGTTGGCGTCTACACCGCCAGCCAGCCGCTTCGACCATGGTCCGGCGAGGTCATCAAAGGCTATGTACCCCAAATGGTCGCGGTCGATGATGCACCGCAAGGCAGTGCCCGAATCCTGACTTATGCCCGACCGGTGGCAAAGGGTGTCATGGGTGCCGCCACGTTGTTGCTCGAAATGGAGACCGGCGCCCGCGCGCTGGCAGTATTGGAAGGAGCGCCCGATCTTGATCTGGGCGGTATGACCGTCTCCGTCGTGCCGGGCGAGAAACGCCACATCGCAACGTTGAATTGATAATCTGCGGTTCAGCTAATCTGCGGTAAGATGACTGAAAGGAGAAAGATCATGCGATCTACAAAGCTTTTGGCATTAGTCCTGCCCCTGTCTCTCTTGGCTGCATGCGGCGAGGTCGACAGCACGCCCAAGCCATTGACCGACAAGCAATCGACGCTGCTCAGCAAGGAACTGGCAGGCAAGGTGGCCGGAAAGCCGGTCAATTGCATTAGTGATTTCAACGCGACCAACATGGTCCGGATCAGCGACGATATCCTGCTCTATCGTGTTTCGGGCAACCTCGTTTACAAGAACAATCTCCGCTCATCCTGCCCAGGCCTTGCGCGCGACAATGACATTATTGTGTCGGAACAGTTCGGCGGCCAGAAGTGCCGCGGCGATTTGTTAAAGCTGGTCGATCGGACCAGCGGCATTCCCGGCCCGGTGTGCAGCCTCGGCGAATTCGTACCTTATCGTAAGGACAAGACGGCTGGCTAATCGCGATGGAAAATCGCTTCGATCGGCATTTCGAAAAGGTCGGCGATGCGAAATGCCAGCGGTAACGACGGGTCATACTTCCCCGTCTCGATGGCATTGACCGATTGCCGCGATACAGCGAGCGCATCGGCCAGATCTTGCTGGCTCCAGTCACGCTCGGCGCGCAGGACCTTCAGGCGGTTTTTCATGCTTTCCAACGCACGATAGGGGCCGCAAGGCCGAGCATCGCAAACCAGATTACACCCATCCATTGCGGACCAGTTGTGACCACATCATAAACCTGCAGAAACTGCCATACCGTGACGATCACCAAGGTAGCAGCGGTGGCGAGCAACGTCTGTTTGGCAAATAGCAGGCGCTGATATTCGTCATCGGTTTCGACCAGCAGCCTGAATATAGCCCAAAACATGCCGATAATCGGAAAGGCGGTAATCAGCGCCAGCCCGATAAGCGTCGCCTGCGAATGCTCCGACCCGCCACGCGCGAAGGCAAGGCTACTGGTCAAGATGATTACATAGGATGAAACAAAAAGCAGAATCCTGATTGTATAACGCCGCATGTAGGGCGCGAGGTTGTTCCAATAAGTCATGTAAAGCTACCTTTTAAATAAGACAAGGAAACTTTACTATTAAGGACTAGGAATGTCAAGCACCCTTTCCATCGGGAATTTCAACTCTCTAGAATCGGGCCGAATCAATTGGATTTCTGCGGGGTTGCGGCGGTCGCCTTTGGCTGGCAAAGGGCATTTTCCAATCAACAGAAAGTCTGTTTTCACATGTCTGAGATGATCCGCGTCACCCTTCCCGATGGCTCTGCCCGAGAAGTCGCGCGCGGAACGACCCCGGCGGAGATTGCGGCTGCCATCGGGCCGGGTTTGGCCAAGGCAGCGATTGCTGCGCGCGTTGATGGCGAGTTGCGTGATATCATGCGACCAATCGAGGCTGACGCAAACCTTGCTTTGGTAACGACACGCGACGAGGCCGATGCGCTCGAACTCGCACGGCATGACTTTGCCCATGTGATGGCCGAAGCTGTGCAGTCGCTGTTTCCCGGGACGCAGATTACTTTCGGGCCATCGACCGATGACGGATTCTACTATGACTTCGCGCCGCCTGCGGATCGCGGGCCGTTTGTCGATGACGAACTGCCTTTGATCGAGGCGGAGATGCGCCGGATTATCGCCGCTGACCAGCCGCTGATCCGAGAAGTGTGGAGCCGCGCCGACCTGATCGCCAAATGGCGGGCCGATGGCGAGACGTTCAAAACTGAATGGGCCGCTGAGTTACCCGAAAATGAAGAGCTGACCGTATACCGTTCAGGCGACTGGATGGATATGTGCCGCGGGCCGCATCTGGCTTCGACCGGGAAGCTCGATCCGGCGGCATTCAAACTGATGCGTGTGTCTGGTGCTTATTGGCGCGGCGACCAGAAAAATGCGCAGCTTACGAGGATTTACGGCACCGGCTGGCTTAACAAGAAGCAGCTAGACGCGTATCTGATGCGATTGGAAGAAGCAGCCAAGCGCGATCACCGCCGCATCGGGCAGGACATGGACCTGTTCCATTTGCAGGCCGAGGCGCATGGCAGCGTGTTCTGGCACCCCAATGGCTTCGTCATCTATCGCGCGCTGGAGGCCTATATGCGCCGCCGTCTCGACGCGGCGGGCTATCTCGAAGTTAAAACGCCACAGATCATGGATGCGCGGCAATGGGAGCAATCGGGGCACTGGGGCAAATATCGCGAAAATATGTTCGTAATCCCCGACGAGGTCCCGAACGCCGAGGATGAAGGCCCGGTGATTTCGGACAAGGCCGAATGGATGGCGCTGAAGCCAATGAATTGCCCGGCGCACGTCCTGATTTTCCGGCAGGGGATTAAATCCTATCGCGACCTGCCGTTGCGCCTGGCCGAAATGGGATGCTGCCACCGTAACGAGCCGCACGGCGCGCTGCACGGACTGATGCGCGTGCGGCAATTTACGCAGGATGACGCCCACATATTCTGCCGCGAAGACCAGATTGTCGATGAAGTCGCCAAATTCTGCGACCTTTTGGATGTGATCTACAAGGATCTGGGTTTTCCCGATTATGCGATCAAGCTGGCGTTGCGTCCCGAAAAACGGTTCGGATCCGACGAGATGTGGGACTGGTCCGAACAATCGCTGCGCGACGCGGTCCGCGCCGCTGGCCGCGACACCCCCGAATACGGCTGGGAGGAATTGCCCGGC
>JANLSY010000357.1:0-2546 GCA_031362665.1 Sphingomonadales bacterium | reverse complement strand
GTGTAAGGTGAAAACATGACGTACCAGCCACAAAAGGATTTCGGAACGCCGCAAAGTCATTCGCCGGAGACCGTTAAGCTCACCATTGACGGACGCGAAGTCACTGTGCCTGCCGGATCGAGCGTCATGCGTGCTGCCGCTGAACAGGGCACATCAATCCCAAAATTATGTGCGACCGATAGCGTTAAAAGCTTTGGCTCTTGCCGTCTGTGCCTCGTCGAAATCGATGGCCGCAAAGGCACACCAGCGAGTTGCACGACGCCGGTCGAGCCGGGCATGGTTGTGCGTACCCAGACCCCGCATCTAGCGAAATTGCGCAAAGGCGTGATGGAGCTCTACATCTCCGACCATCCGCTTGATTGCCTGACTTGTGCGGCGAATGGTGATTGCGAATTGCAGGATCAAGCCGGAGCTGTTGGCCTGCGCGATGTTCGTTTTGACGTGCAGGCAACACATCTTGGACAGGAAAAGGATCACTCGAACCCTTATTTCGATTTCGATCCGAGCAAGTGCATCGCCTGCTCACGCTGCATCCGCGCCTGCGACGAAGTGCAGGGGACATTGGCGCTCACCATGGAAGGAAGAGGCTGGGATTCGAAAATATCTGCTGGGCTCGCCAGCGATGACTTCCTCGGCTCGGAGTGCGTTTCTTGCGGGGCGTGCGTCCAAGCCTGTCCGACCGCGACCTTAATAGAAAAGAAAGTCGTCGAAGTCGGTACACCAGAGCGCTCCGTGGTAACGACATGCGCCTATTGTGGGGTCGGCTGCACATTTCGGGCGGAAATGCGTGGCGAACAATTGGTGCGGATGGTGCCTTACAAGGACGGCAAGGCAAATCGCGGGCATTCCTGCGTCAAAGGCCGTTTTGCATGGGGTTATGCCCAGCACCAGGACCGCATATTAAAGCCGATGATCCGCGGATCAATCAACGACCCATGGCGTGAAGTCGAATGGGACGAGGCCTTTGCCTACACCGCGGCTGAACTGAAACGAATAAGCGAGAAATATGGCAAGCATGCCCTCGGCGGCATCACCTCAAGCCGCTGCACCAACGAAGAAACGTTTTTGGTGCAAAAGCTGGTGCGGGCAGGTTTCGGCAACAATAATGTCGATACCTGTGCCCGCGTTTGCCATTCACCAACGGGGTACGGACTGAAAACCACTTTCGGGACGAGCGCGGGAACGCAGGATTTTGACAGCGTCGAAGACAGCGATGTCATCCTGATTATCGGAGCCAACCCGACCGATGGCCACCCCGTTTTCGCCAGCCGGATGAAGCGGCGGCTGCGCGGACAAGACGGACGACCACCTGCAAAACTGATCGTAATCGATCCGCGTCGCACCGACATAGTGCGCTCCCCGCATATCGAGGCCGAGCATCATTTGCCGCTTCGCCCCGGCACCAACGTCGCCGTGCTGACCGCGATGGCGCATGTCATTGTGACCGAAGGCCTTTCGGATGAGGCATTTATCCGCGAACGTTGCGACTGGGACGAATATTGTCATTGGGCAGAGTTCGTCTCGCTGCCGCGAAACAGCCCTGAAAATCTGCAACCCGTAACATTGGTCGATGCGGAGGAGTTGCGCTCAGCGGCGCGGCTATACGCAACGGGTGGCAATGCCGCGATCTATTACGGCTTGGGCGTTACCGAGCACAGTCAGGGCAGCTCAACCGTCATGGCTATCGCCAACCTTGCCATGGCGACCGGCAACATCGGGCGACGCGGCGTTGGCGTGAATCCGTTACGTGGCCAGAATAATGTCCAAGGCGCATGCGATATGGGAAGCTTCCCGCACGAACTTTCCGGCTATCGCCATATAAGTGATGGCGATGCGCGGGCGTTGTTCGAAAGCGATTGGGGCGTGTCGCTTGACCCAGAGCCGGGCCTACGCATTCCAAACATGCTCGATGCCGCTGTCGATGGGGTGTTCAAGGCACTTTATGTTCAGGGGGAGGATATTCTTCATTCCGACCCCAATACCAAGCATGTGTCGGCCGGTTTGGCGGCGATGGAGTGCGTCATCGTCCACGATCTTTTCCTGAATGAAACCGCAAACTACGCGCATATCTTCCTTCCCGGATCGACCTTCCTTGAAAAGAACGGCACGTTCACCAATGCCGAGCGGCGTATCCAGCCGGTGCGCAAGGTGATGACGCCGATGAACGGGCTTGAGGATTGGGAAGTCACACAGCGGCTGGCACAAGCCATGGGGCTGGATTGGAACTATAGCCACCCATCCGAAATCATGGACGAGATTGCCCGGCTAACGCCTACATTCGCCGGCGTATCTTTTGATCGGCTGGATGAAGTCGGATCATTGCAATGGCCGGTTACTGCTGACGCGCCCGATGGATCGCCGATTATGCACGTCGACGGTTTTGTTCGCGGAAAAGGCAAGTTTGTCGTCACGGATTATGTGCCAACCGATGAGAAGACCGGTCCGCGTTTTCCGTTATTGCTGACCACTGGACGCATATTGTCGCATTACAATGTCGGCGCGCAAACACGGCGAACCAATAACGTCGTCTGGCACCCCGAAGATTT
>JANLSY010000353.1:0-2175 GCA_031362665.1 Sphingomonadales bacterium | reverse complement strand
GAGATTTTGTAGCGTCAGACAGGCTGCCAACAAAATCATCGCGCAATTGGCGATATTTCAGCCGCTGCGATGCCTTGTCAAATTCGATATCCACAGCCTACTTGTCCCGAAAAAGGGGTTAGCGGAACCACCATGGGTCGTTTCCCGGAATATCCTCTGACGCCAAAACGTCAGGTGGGCGCCGTTTAGTCTGGACCACGGTCCAAACAGGGACAGCTCCCTTAGATAAATAATCGCCTCAGGGATGTTCTCATCAGTTCGTGCCGGGCAGTCCCGCCAACCTCAATATAGCGCGAATAACTTAATTCTCAAGCCTTAGCGCCAAAGCTTCTAACCGGTCAGCAAGGCGTTCGAGCGTTTCGGCAGCCTGTTCGACAGCAGGATCGGTTGTTTGCGCTATCGCGCCAGTGGATGTGTCTGTGCCACTGTCGTGCAATTTGTCCGCGAGGAGCAGCGCCGAAAACAGCAATAACCGGCTCTCGTTCAAGCCGCCCGAAGGACCGCCGGCCTCGCGCGCCTTTTCGTCGACCAGCGCGCCCAATGCCTGCAGCCTCTGTTCCTCGCCGTCCTTACAGGTCACGATATATTCGCGGCCTGCGATCGATAGCCGGACGTCAGCCATTATGCACCTCCCGCCAAGATGCGGTCGATATCCGCGATGGCGGAGCGCGTTTCGACTTTTAGCGTTTCGTGCCGCCGGGCAAGATCGCTGTTGATCTGAGGCGGGGTGCGCTCCGGCATCTGCTCGAGCCGCGACAAGGCCCGTTCGATCCGGCCAATTGCAACGATTAGTCGTTGTTCTGCCATAACTTGTCCCCCTAATGTGAGGAACGATAGCAGAAACCTTGAGTTGTGCAAATGCTCAGCTTTTCTGTTCGATCTAGCTTCTTGCCATGAAAAGCGTGGCCTGTCCCTTGACGCTAGGGCGTCTCGTCCGCAAAGGGTGCCGTGCCGCGACTCGGCAGGGTCCGGCTCTGGCTGCGGCGGCCGCTGCGGTGCTCCCTTTTGGGATAATATATGGGGTAGACGATGACTGTCAGCGAACAGCAGATGGCCAATGCAATCAGGGCGCTGGCGATGGACGCCGTGCAAGCCGCTAACAGCGGTCATCCGGGAATGCCAATGGGAATGGCAGATGTCGCAACGGTGCTCTATTCAAAATTCCTGAAATTCGACCCGAAGGCACCGAAATGGGATGATCGCGACCGTTTTGTGTTATCTGCTGGGCACGGCTCAATGCTGGCTTATGCCACGTTATATCTCACGGGCTACGATGCGCCGACAATCGAAGACATCCGAAATTTTCGTCAATTGGGTAGCCCTTGTGCCGGGCACCCTGAAAATTTCCTGCTCGATGGCGTTGAATGCACCACCGGGCCGCTGGGGCAGGGGCTGGCAATGGCAGTCGGCATGGCCATTGCCGAACGGCATTTGAATGCACGTTTCGGCGACGATTTGGTCGATCACCGAACGTGGGTGGTCGCTGGTGACGGTTGCTTGATGGAAGGCATCAATCACGAAGCGGTCGGACTTGCTGGGCATCTCGGTCTCGGGCGGTTGATTGTATTCTGGGACGATAACAAGATCACCATAGATGGTGCGACAACCCTGTCGACCAGCGAGGATATTCCCGCACGATACACCGCAAGTGGCTGGCATGTCGAAACATGCGATGGTCATGATTTCAATGATATAGAACGTGCTATTAAGAGTGCTTTGAAAGATGACAGGCCTTCGCTGATTGCCTGCCGGACTCTAATCGGCAAAGGTTCGCCCAACAAGCAAGGCACCAAGGCACCGCATGGCAGCCCGCTTGGCGAAGATGAAATTGTTGCAACTCGCGAGGCACTAGGTTGGCCGTACCCCGCGTTTGAAATTCCTGCAGACATCCTGGACGCATGGCATTCTACAGGGAAAACCGGGGCTGAAGCGCGCGCTGAATGGGAAGTTAGGTTAAAGGCCTCTCCAAAATCTGCAGAGTTTACCAACAGCATCTCGGGCAAAGTGAACAATGCGTGGCTTAAACCACATCTTGAAAGCCTGATTGCGGGCCCGCAGAAGATAGCAACCCGCAAGGCATCGGAAATTGCGTTAACCGCGGCGACGGAAGCGCTCCCAGAACTGTTGGGTGGTTCAGCCGACCTTACCGGTTCGAATTTCACGAAAACGGCTTCG
>JANLSY010000329.1:0-3053 GCA_031362665.1 Sphingomonadales bacterium | reverse complement strand
CAGCAAACCGCAAAGAATGTATTCCTTTGGCAAGGCAGCGGCTGGACTCGCTATATCCGCAAAGTTCCAGAGTTCTGGTTCACATTCCTGATCGAGAATATCTGGGGCAAACGGCGGATCATGGAGGTTTACCTCAACGTCGCGGAAACCGGCATTGGCACCTACGGCGCGGAGGCCGGTGCGCTACGTTATTATGACAAATCGGCCAAGAACCTGAGCCGAGCCGAGGCAGCGCGTATCGCTGCTATCCTACCCTTACCAAAGAAACGCGCCGTTAACGGCGCCGGTGGTTTCACGCGCCGTTATGGCAACAGCATCTCCGCACGTATTCGCGTGGTTCAGCGCGACGGGCTGGACAACTGCATCTACAAATAAAAAGGGCGGAGCCGAAGCCCCGCCCTTTCGTCAATCGATTATCGCCGGTCTTTAGAAACCGATGCGAAGCGTGCCGGAGAAGGTGCGCGGCGCGCCGATGCTGAAGTTCGGAGCCGAACCACCAGGGATTGCCGCACCCGCAGCCAAACCGGGAACTGTTACCAGACCGTTATTGTTCGGTCCGGCAATCTGGGTGCCCAGGTTGGCGAGGTAGAAGCGATCAAAGATGTTGGTCACGTTGATCTGCAGCCAGCTGTTCTTCATGCCGAACTGTTCGAGTTCAAACCGTGCATCGAAGTCCGCGGTGGTGTAACCTTGCGATTTGATGTCGTTCAGGTCGGTTGCGAAACGGTCAGTAACATATTTGACCTGCAGACCAGCGGATGCAGGGCCGAATTCGACCGCAGCGCGATAGCCCAATGTCCATTTCGGCGTTTCAACAACGCGCTTGCCCTTGGTCGGCAGGAAGACAGTGCTTGAAACCTGAATGTTATCGCGCAGAGTCGAGTCGTTGTAAGACGCGTTTCCTTGGAACGTGAACCAGTCGAGCGGACGGATGGCGATACCTACGTCAACGCCCTTGCCTTTAACCGTACCGATGTTGCGGTCGACCGAGATGCCGTTCGTCTGATCGAACGAGGTCACGATGCGGTTCTTGAAATCGGTCATCCACGCGGTGGCCTGTGCCTGAACGCGGTTGCTCGTGTAGCGGACACCTAGGTCAAACGTATCAGTGGTTTCAGGATCGACCGTGACGACTGGCGAACGGTAAAGGTTATCTGTACGAGGCGAGGAGAAACCCTTGGCATAGCTACCGAAAATCGACGCATCGTCGGTGATGCGGTAAGTAAATCCAGCGCTCGGCAGTATCGGCGAAAATTTATATGTCGCTTCGAACGGTGCCCAGACAGCGTTCGCTGCGAAAGGACCGGTCGCGGTTGGCGACACAATAAATATCTGGCCGCCTGTGTTGGGAACAACCGCAGAGCCTACAGGCTGTGATGTGCAGGTTGCAAAACCGCTGCCACCCGTTTGCGTGAAGCAAAAGTTTTCCAAGTCACGCTTGAAAAAGGGCATACGCAAACCGACTTCCACGCGAAGCGCGTCGTCGAAAAACTTACCGACATATTGTGCAGAAAGCTGATTAAGCAACGCAATCGAGAGACGATCGCGCTGGCGCAATTCTACGCCATCAGCCGAAAGCACCGGACGGCCAGTCAAGCCGCCAAATGGTGTTTCGGGGAAGCCTTGGCCACCCAGATAACCCCATTGACCAGTTTGACGATGACGCCCGCGGTCGAAGGTATAAGCAACGCGAACGCGATGTGCTTCAGTGATATCCCAGATCAACGACGTCAGGACGGTGAAACGGTTCGTGCGAGTGTTGTTCGGTGTATAGAAACGGATCGAGTCTAGAAAGTCGCCGTCGCCATTATAGTCCTTGCCAGCAAGACCTGAGGATCCGCGTACAATCGCCGAGTTTTCGGCAATCACCGTCGAACCGCCACCATTGGCCTGCACATATTGATAACCGTAGTCGAACGTGAACGTCAGGCTGTCGGTAATCGTGAACTTCGAGTTCAGGCGGATATTGCCCGTGTTCGACGGGTTGATACGAACGCCAAAGAAGTTGCTGCAGCTTGATGTGTTCAACGGATTATTTGCGCCCGAACCAGCAATCGCAGCAGCGTTGGTTCCCGTGCCGTTCGGGCCAGTTCCGCCATTGTCGTTCTGCGCAACACCCGCACCACCAAAGGTACGATTGCAAGTCGCAAGATTGTCAAAATTGAAAATCGCACTTTCCTGTGCCGCCGTAAAGCCGCCAACTTCGGCCATAAGCGGACGACCGGTCAGCGAACGGATTTCAGCGAGCGAGATGTTGCGATAAAAGTTGTTCCGGTTTTCGTTGTAATGGCCCTTGATATAGATGAAGTCGCCATTGTCGCCGATCGGGTGATAGATACCGGCATTGACCTGAAATTTCTTGATTTCGCCAGGGCCCTTGAATTTGTCATACTCGGTTTTCGACGCGGCAATAAATGCGCGAGTGCCGAAGCTGGTGAATTCGCCCGTATCGAACATGCCGAAAACGCGCTTGAAATTTTCGCCACCCAGCGTCGCAACGGCAACGCCGCCCATGTCGCGGCTTGGCGTACGCGTCAGATAGTTGACCGTGCCACCAGCGGCCGAAGCAGTCGGCGAGTCGACATCGGTTGTGCCGAGGTTGACGTTAACCGAATAGATCAACTCGGGATCGAGCTGCTGGTTCGAGAAGATTGCATAGTTGCCGGTATCGTTCAGTGGAAAGCCATCGAAGGTAAGGCTGATACGATTGCCGTCAAAGCCACGGATACGAAGATTGCCGCCGGACGAGCCATAAGCATCAGAGTTTGTGAAGTTAACGCCCGGCACCTGGTTGATCGTCGCAAGAATCGACTGGCCCGATGGCTGCCTGGCAATGAATTCTTCAGTCAAAACCGCACGGGGCTTGGTTGCGTCAGGCACAACAACGCCTTTAACGCCAAGCTCGGCACGCGTACCGGTGACGACGATAGCCTCTTCTTCAGTGTCGTCGACTTCGATCGAACCTGTAGACTGCGCCGATGCGGCGGTAGAAAAGCTGCAAATCGAGAGCGCAACGGCGCTGGCAGCCAGTGAATAACGCATTTTCATGTTAA
>JANLSY010000324.1:0-2882 GCA_031362665.1 Sphingomonadales bacterium | reverse complement strand
TGGGCGGCGCGCAGCGTTGCTTGGACGAGGCGGTTAAATATACCAAGGAGCGCCAGCAGTTCGGACAGCCAGTGGCGGATTTCCAGAATACGCAGTTTATGCTTGCCGACATGGCGACCGACCTCGAAGCAGCGCGGGCGTTGCTCTATATGGCGGCGGCCAAGGTTACCGCGAACGCGCCCGATAAATCGCGTTTCTCGGCAATGGCGAAGCGGCTCGCGACCGACAGCAGCAGCGAAATTGTCAACAAGGCGCTGCAACTGTTTGGTGGTTATGGATATTTGCGTGATTATCCGATCGAGCGGTTCTGGCGCGACCTGCGGGTACATTCCATTCTTGAGGGCACCAACCAGGTTATGCGGATGATTATCGGTCGGGACTTGTTGCGCCAATGACCCCTGACATTCTGACCCGGATCGAAGGCCATGCCGGGATTATCAGCCTGAACCGGCCATCGGCGCTACATGCGCTGACGCTTGATATGGTCCACGCGATGACCGATGCGCTGTTGGCGTGGAAGAAATCACGCAAGGTCAAATGCGTGATTATCGACCATGCCGAAGGACGCGGCTTTTGCGCGGGCGGCGATATCGCCTTCCTCCGCAATTCGGCGCTGAATGATAAAGGCAAATCAGGCCGGCAGTTCTTCCACGACGAATATCAGTTAAACCATTTGCTGTTTACCTATCCCAAGCCGGTGGTCGCGTTCATGGACGGTATCTGCATGGGCGGCGGCGTCGGTATCAGCCAGCCTGCACGCTTCCGCGTCGCAACCGAACATACACGGCTAGCGATGCCGGAGACCGGCATCGGCCTTTTTCCGGACGTTGGCGGTGGCTGGTATCTGTCGCGGCTGGAGGGGCGGGTGGGCCAGTTCCTCGCGCTAACCGGCGCGCGGATTGCGGGGCCAGGGTGTTTGGCTCTGGGCTTGGCTACGCATTATGTGCCGTCCGAGGCGTTGGCCGAGGCAAAGGCACGGATCGCGTCGGAGGATGTGGAGCGGATCGACGGGATATTGGGAACAGTGTCAGTGACACCGCCACCATCGAAAATCGTCGAGACATTGTTCCAGATCAACCGCCATTTTGCCTCTGACAGGTTTGAGGATATCCTCGCTAGCCTGGAGGGGGATGAGAGCGATTGGGCGATGCGCGAGCAGGCAACATTGCGGACCAAAAGCCCGCAAACCTGCAAGGTCGCGTTGCGGCAACTGGCAGAGAGTATCAAGCTCGACGACTTTGCCGGTAACATGGCCATGGAATATCGCATCGCATCGCGCGTCCTTCTCCGCCCCGATTTCGCCGAGGGCTTGCGCGCCGTGATTGTTGACAAGGATAACGAACCCAAATGGAATCCGGCAACGCCAGAAGGTGTGACCGACGAATTAATCGACGCGATATTTGCGCCGTTACCGGCTGATGAAGAATGGAAGCCACTATGACTTACGAAACGATCCTGGTCGAACAGCGCGATGCGGTAACACTCATCACACTCAACCGCCCGCAGGCGCTGAACGCGCTTAACAGCCAGGTGCTTGCCGACCTGATCGATGCTTTCGGGGCGTTCGACGCCAATGACAGCCAGCGCTGCGCCGTCCTGACCGGCAACGAAAAGGCGTTCGCGGCTGGCGCGGACATCAAGGAAATGCAGTCGCAGAGCTTTGCCGAAATGTATGGCAGCAACTTCTTCGCCGGGTACGACCGCGTAACCGCGACGCGCAAGCCGTGGATCGCGGCGGTAAACGGCTTTGCTTTGGGCGGCGGCTGCGAATTGGCGATGATGGCTGACTTCATCATTGCGGGCGATGGTGCCAAATTCGGCCAGCCCGAAATCAAGCTGGCGGTCACCCCCGGCATGGGCGGATCGCAACGGCTGACCCGCGCGATTGGCAAGGCAAAGGCGATGGAAATGTGCTTGACCGGCCGGATGATGGATGCGGCCGAAGCCGAGCGTTCGGGGCTGGTTGCCAAAGTGGTACCAGCCGCGGAACTGGTCGAGGAGGCGGTCAAGACAGCGCAGGCGATTGCGGGCATGGCGCCATTGGCCGCTATCGCCTGCAAGGAAATGGTCAACGCCGCCTTTGAAACGTCGTTGCAACAGGGCGTCGTATTCGAACGCCGCCTGTTTCATGGGCTGTTCGGTTCCGACGATCAGAAAGAAGGAATGGCCGCCTTCGTCGAAAAACGGCCCGGAAACTGGACGGGAAAATAGTGCCTATTTGGCCGCGCTAATTTTCTCAACTGGCTGGAACTTGCCAAGGCCGCAGCCCGCGCCTTCAGTCAGATGTCCGCCATAATCGTGCAGAACGCGGACGATATCGACATTGCACAGCTGATTGGTCGAAGTGCGATAGGAAAAACGGTCCTCAAACTTCAGCCCGGGGCAGCTGTACGGCAGCGAATTGCGGTAGGTCTTGCCGCCCGCCATCTTGAAATCGATTGTGCTGTTATCGATAACCTTGGTCGAGCGGATATTGGTCAGCGATACGCACCGGACCGGCTCACCCACCGCGCGGACGGGGGAAGGCTCTTTCTTCGCTGAGATGCCTGCGGTCGCGCCAAGAGTCAGTGCGGCGAGGGTGGAAACAACCAAAAGCGATTTGCGCATCAAACTTCTCCCGATTAGCGATGAGTCGGCATATATCATATTGTCTGAACAGGTGCTGACTTTGCTTTAGGCGCAGGCGTTTTCCGTTTGAACCGGCACAGGTCGGCCACCGGACAGCGCCAACATTCGGGCGTCCGCGCCTTGCAGACATAGCGACCATGCAGGATCAGCCAGTGATGCGCGCCGACGCGGAACGGTTGCGGCGTTTTTTTGTCGAGTGCCTTTTCGACAGCCAGCACCGTCTTGCCGGCGGCAAGGCCGGTGCGATTGCCAAC
>JANLSY010000277.1:0-11299 GCA_031362665.1 Sphingomonadales bacterium | reverse complement strand
ACACCAACGGCGCGACGAGCAAGCCTGCTATCAATCTTCGAGCTTCACCGTCGCATATTGCGTCGTTGCCCCGCGTCGTTTGACACCGAGCAAGATTGCGCCGCGGCCCGCCGCCTTGGCCGCCCTAATGGCCGCGGAAAGCGCGGCTGGCGTGGTCACTGGCTGATAGGTCGCCGAAACGATTACATCGCCGCGACGAAGCCCAGCCTGCGCGCCCGTACCTGCACCTGCGACATCGATAACCACGCCTTTAATGTCGGTACCCATGCCGAGCTGACGTGCGATTTCGGCGTCTAGCAGAATGACGCTAATTCCGATCCCGTCACGAATTATTTTCGCATCAGGCGTGTCGGTGTCGCCGTCGAAATCCTTATTTTCCTCGGGATTGAAATTGCTCTGCGCTAGCTTTTCTTCCGGAGGCCGAGTGCCGACTACGGCGTTCAACCGCATCGGCTTGCCTTCGCGCAATATATCGAGCGGAATACGTGTTCCCGGCTTCTTGTTGGCAACGATATAGGATAAAGTCGCTTCGGGCGAGACATCGCGTCCATCGACCTTCAGGACGATGTCACCCTCTTTCAAGCCAGCCTTGTCGCCACCTTCACCAGCGACCACACGGGCAACAAATTCGCCACGATTTTTTTCAATGCCAAGCGCGTCGGCGGTATCCTCACTGATCGGCTGGATGCTGATGCCGAGATAGCCGCGCTCCGGACGAACACCCTTTTTGAGCGACTCTACAACCGGGATGACTTCCTCTGCAGGAATGGCGAAGCCGACGCCGATGTTTGCTCCCACTGGTGAAATCAGACGGTTGTTAATGCCGACTACTTCGCCTTGCAGGTTGAACAGGGGGCCACCACTATTGCCGGGATTGATGGCCGTATCGGTCTGGATAAAGCGGTCATAAGCCCCGCCTGCACCGATATTGCGTTGCAATGCCGAAATAATGCCAGCGGTTACCGAGCTGTTAAGCCCCAGAGGATTGCCAATCGCAATCACCCAGTCGCCAACGCGGCTATTTTTGTTATCCGAAAGCGCAACAAACGGAAGGTCAGTGGCCTTGATCTTCAAAAGCGCGATATCCGACTGTGGATCGCGTCCAACGATTTCGGCTTGATATTCCTTGCCGCCGAACAGCGTCACCGTGACCCGGTCGACCGCGTCACCGGCAGGTCCACCCGCTACGACATGGTTGTTGGTCACGATATAGCCGTCGGCCGAAATCAGAAAGCCCGAACCGCCGCTTGCCTGTTCCTGCGTGACGGGGCGACGTTCGCCGGTTAACGGATTGAAGCTTGTTGCGACCTGCACCTTTTGCTTGGTTGCGATGTTCACCACGGCGGGCTGCAATCGCGCGACCAGATCGGCAAAACTCGCGGGCGCCCCTGCAGGGGCGAGATTGGCCTGTGCCGAAACGGGCAAAGCGGTTTGCGCGGTTACAGGTGAACCAGTGACCAGCGCGAAAGCACTGCCGGTCAATAAGAGAGCGGTGGTAGCTGTATAAGCGTAACGCACGGATTTCATTCCTCTTCAATCAATGGGGGGAGCCCCCGAACATTCAGCCATTCGATGGCGCGGACTTGCTTAACGCCAATTGAATGGAAGCCGGACCAACCGGCCAATGTCATTCGTCCTTCGACTAACGACCGTTACGAAACTTCTCCAGATAGGCGTTTTGCGGCGACAAGATGATATTGGTCGCCCCTTCGCCATTCTGGAAAGTCTGGCGATAGCTCTGCATCGCGCGGTAGAAGTCGTAGAAATCTGGGTCTTTGCCATAGCTGATCGCATAAATGCGCGCGGCTTCCGCCTCGGCATCGGCACGGATAATCTGTGCTTCCTTTTGACCTTCGGCATCAATGGCGATTGCTTCCTGGTTCCGCGCGCTGCGCATACGGTTGTAAGCCGATTGGAGCGTTGCAGCTGGCAGATCGGCGCGCTTGATGCGAACGTCGATAACTTCGGCGCCATATTTGCTGGCTTCGCGATTTAGCGCAGTCTGGATATTATCCATAACTTGCCCGCGCTCGGCGCTCAGCAGTGAAGAAAATGTCCGTTTGCCGAGCTCATTGCGGAGCGACGAACCCAGAATAGTCCGTAACTGGTCACGCAGCCGGTCTTCGGTGCGGATTGTGCGGTACATCCGGTCGGGCTTGGTCACGCGGAAACGGGCGAAGGCATCGACCTGCAACCGGAGTTGGTCGGTCGAAAGCACTTCCTGCTGCTCCATCTCGACGCTCAGAACACGCTTGTCGATCATCTGGATTTGTTCGACCAGCGGGATCCGGAAAGTCAGCCCCGCCCGCGTTTCGCCGAATTGTTCGCCCTTGCGATAGGGGTTTACCACGCGATCGACCTTACCATAGCTGCTGATGATTGCCTGTTGCGTTTCGGGCACGATAGTGACCGACATGCTTAGCAATATCAGTGCGGCAACGGCGGCAAAACCGATGTAGAGAGGGTTACGGAGGAGGCTCTGGTTCATTGTCTTTTCCCTGTCACGGTGACGGGTTCGTCCTTGGGTGCCGGACGGCTCTTGAATTCGGGGATGGGCAGATACGGCGTCACGCCGCCTGTTTCGACAACAGTTTTATCGACCTTGCCCAGAACCTGTTCCATCGTTTCGTAATAAAGCCGTCTTTTGGTAACTTCCGGCGCCTCTTTATATTGGACATAGATTTTGTCGAACTCTGCGGTTTCGCCAATTGCTAACTCGGTCACACGGCTGGCATAAGCGCGGGCGTCGTTCATATAGCTTTCACGCCGTTGCTGCGCGGCGTTGACTTCGCGGAAGGCGTCATTGACCTCGGCGGGCGGGTCTGACTGGCGGATCGAAATGCTCTGGACGAGCACGCCGGCGCGATACTCGTCAAGCACCTGCTGCATCCGCCTGCGCACCTCAAGTTCGATCGCACCGCGGCCTGGCCCGATGGCTTGGGTCAGGTCATAATTGGCAACCGCAGCCCGCATCGCGCTTTCGGCAACTTCCTTGACGGTGCCGTCAGCATTATCGAGCTGGAACAGGTAAAGCTCGGGGTCCTTAATCGACCAACGCACGTCATAAGCCATGTCGATAATGCTTTGGTCTTTGGTCAGCACGAGATTCTCGCTGCTCGCCTTGGCAGAACCGACCGCAGTCGTCTGGATCTGTTTGGTATCGACCTTTTGGATATTCTCGATTGGCGCGGGCAACGTGAACTGAATGCCCGGACCGACAGTGCGCGAATATTTGCCGAAGAAAGTAATTACGCCCTCTTGCTCAGGCCCGAGCCGGTGGAAACTGGTCCAAACCAGCCAAAGCGCTACAAAAGCGCCAACGATAATCGGCCACCAGCTTTTGCCATCGGCGCGCTTCGGCATCCCGCCAAAGCCGCCGCCCTTGCCGCCACCCGTGCGGCGCAGCAAATCTTCCAGTGATGGACCGCGCTGGCGTTTGCCGCCTTCGACCACCGAAGGTTCCCAAGGGTTACGCGGGCCAGGCTTTTCACCGGGGGTATCCGCCACTGGCTCGCCGCCGACATCTTTTTTCGGTTTCCCGCTGCTGCCGGAAGACGGTGTATCCCAAGGTCCCTTGGCGTCTGCGCTTGAAATGGAAGCGCTCTGTTCGTCAATTTTTTTGCTCATGCAGCCTTTATAGGAACGGTTTTTCAGAAAAACAGTGTCAATCCCGCAAATACGATTCTATTCGGGCGAAGATGACCGAATTTGACGCATATCTTGATGTAATTGGACGTGTCGCGGGTGCTCGGGCCAGCGGCGTCAAAGCGGCCGACAGCGCGGTGTCTCTTATGCTCGATGTCGCCGGTATGACTGCCGCCGAGCGTGAGAAAATTGACGCCGAACTGAAAGCGGCGTTGGCTGCTGCGGGTGCGCAGTCCGTTCGGGTGATGATGACCGCAGAGCGCATCGCGCCGCGCCTGATCGCAATAGCCAGCGGTAAGGGGGGTGTTGGCAAATCCACGCTCTCGACCAACATGGCGGTAGCGATGGCGCGCGCCGGACGGGCGGTTGGGCTAGTTGATGCAGATATATACGGCCCCTCGCAAACGCGCCTGTTGGGTGCGGAAGATTCCAAACCCGAAGCCGCTGACAAAAAAATGTTTCCGGTGCGTGGTGCTGGCAATGTACCTTTCCTGTCGATGGGCCAGCTAGTGAAGCCGGGGCAGGCAGTGGCATGGCGCGGCCCGATGGCGGGCAATGCCCTGTCACAGCTGATAGATGCGCATTGGGGCGACGTGCGCGATATCATCGTCGATTTGCCGCCGGGCACGGGCGATATTCAGTTGTCGATGATCCAGAAGCACAAGCCCATCGGTGCGGTCATCATCTCGACGCCGCAGGATCTGGCGCTGATTGATGCTGCGCGCGCAATCAGCTTTTTTGATACCGCGAAAGTGCCCATCATAGGTCTTGTCGAGAATATGGCTGGCTATCTTTGCCCGCATTGCGGCGAAATGAGCGAGCCCTTCGGTTTAGGTGGTGCAGAAGCGGCAGCGAAGGAGCTTGGGATCGACTTTCTGGGTCGAATCCCGCTCGACATGGCAATCCGTACTGCGAGCGATGCGGGCGAGCCACCTGCGCTGGGCGACGGACCCATTGCCAAGGCGTATGCGACGATTGCCGGCAAGGTCGCGGACTGGATCGACCGCCAGAAAGCCGCTGCATGAGGGCGGATTCAAAGGAAAAAATCGAAATCTCGCGTCGGAAACTGCTCGTAGGTGGCGGACTAGGCGTAGGTCTTCTAGTGGCATGGAGCCTTTGGCCGCGCAGGTACCAGCCCAATTTGCGCGTTGCGGAGGGCGAGCATCTGTTCGGGCCCTGGCTGAAGATTGCCGAGGACGGCAAGGTCATTATCGCCATTCCGCAATCTGAATCTGGACAAGGCGTCTACACCGCGCTGGCGCAAATCGTTGCGGGCGAATTGGGTGCAGACTGGCGCTCGGTGGCGGTACAGCCCGTTTCTGCTAGCCCGCTATTTGCCAACGAGTTGCTCGCCCGCGAATGGGCGCCGGCATTCTGGCCCGAATCGCTCAATCCGCAAAATATTGGTATCGCAACCGAGGGCATGATTACCGAACAGGCGCGGCGTGGCAATTTCGTGATTACCGGCGGCTCATCCTCCATCCGCCAGTTCGAACAACCGTGCCGGGAAGCAGGCGCAATCGCGCGGGTTTTACTGTGCCAAGCGGCCGCGGCGCGCTGGGACACCGACTGGGAGCAGTGCGAGACCGACAAGGGTTTTGTTGTCTTTGGTAAGAAGCGGCTCGCCTTTGCCGATCTTGTGATTGAGGCTGCCGAACTAACACCGCCCGATCCGATCCCCTTGCGCCCGAGCCCGCGCAACCATCTGTCAGGCCGAGATGCACCACGCCTCGACCTGTCTGCAAAGGTCGATGGTAGCGCCAGCTTTGCAGGCGATATCCGATTGCCCGATATGCTCTATGCTTCGGTCAGGGCAGGGCCGATTGGCGACAGCCGGTTGAAATCAGCCAACAGCAAGGCCGCATCAAAAATTCGCGGGTTAATTAATGTGGTCCGAACCGACCACTGGATCGCTTCGGTTGCGACCAACTGGTGGGCGGCCAATCAGGCGCTTGACGCCATGACTCCGATATTCACCACCAAAGGTGTCATGGCCGACAGCGCACAAATGATGCAGGCGCTTTCCGATGCCATTGCAAAGGGACCGGGCGCTCGGCTGGTGAACGAAGGCGATGTCGATGCGAGCCTCGAAAAAGAGGCAGGCACGCGTGTTTTCAAGGCTGAGTATAGCGTTGCTGCTGCGGTGCATGCGCCCATCGAAACGCGATCGGCAACGGCGTCGTGGCAAAATGGCCGATTGCAGATCTGGATTGCAAGCCAGGCGCCGGAAACCGTCCGGAATGCGGCGGCAAAGGCAACGGGCATCGGTCTTGACGAGATTACGGTCTATCCGGTTTTCGCTGGCGGTAGTTTCGACCGTAATTTCGACAGCCTGATCGCAGCACAAGTCGCGGTAATCGCAATGCAGGTTGATCGCCCCGTGCAACTGATCTGGTCGCGACCTGAGGATTTCATGCGCGATCATGTGCGCAGTCCGGCAATTGCGAGGATGACCGGGGCGATCGATCGCGATGGCAGAGTGGCCGGGCTTGCGGTGCGCGTCGCCACTGCATCGACCATGCGCGAGTTAGCAAGGCGTATCGATGGCGAGAGCATTGATGATGCCCGTAAAAACGCAGGCGGCGAACATGATATCTTTGCCGTTGAAGGCGCTGTTCCCCCGTATGCGATCCCCAATTTAAGCGTCGATCATTTTCCGGTAAAACTGCCGGTCCCGACTGGGCCGTGGCGCAGTATGGCGCACAGTCACAATGCTTTTTTTGTCGAATGTTTCATCGATGAGCTGGCGCACAAAGCAGGTGTCGAACCATTGTCCTACCGCATGCAGATGCTGGTCGGACAAACGCGGCTTGCGCGCTGCCTCACCGGCGTTGCGAATATGGCTGGTTGGGACGGTGGAATAGACGGAAGCAGCAAGGGTCTGGCTTGCCATTCGATGCGCGGTAGCCATATTGCTGTTATCGCCAGCGCGCGTACCGGCGAAACCGGCGTTCGCGTCGACCGGATATCGGCCATGGTGGATTGCGGGAGATTGATAAATCCCGATCTTGTACGGCAGCAGATAGAAGGTGGCATCATATTTGGACTTGCGCAGGCGCTGGGGGCGTCGACTGACTTTGAAAATGGACTGCCGACGGTCCGGCGTTTGCGCGAGATCGATTTGCCGACGCTCGCCGAAACCCCGGATATCGTGGTCGAGTTCATCCGTAGCGATGAAGCGCCGGGCGGGGTGACCGAACTCGGCGTGCCTGCTGTGGCGCCGGCAATTGCCAACGCGCTTTTCTCTGCGGCAGGTGTGCGCCTGCGCGAGCTGCCTTTATTGTCACGAGGTCTTTGATGCACCGGCCGGCCGACCACCCTGTAATTGCGCAACCGAAAGTCGGCGTGTTGCTTGTCAATCTGGGTACGCCAGATGCGCCGACTGCCGAGGCGGTCAAACGCTATCTGAAGCAGTTTTTGTCGGATCGCCGCGTCGTTGAAATTCCACCGCTGGTCTGGCAACCCATACTTCGTGCAATTGTGCTCAACACCCGCCCTCAACAATCAGCCAAGGCCTATGCCAAGGTGTGGACAGATAAGGGATCGCCGCTAGCTTTTTTCACCATTGCCCAAGCCGAGGCGCTGTCGGCGCGGACGCAAGGCTTGGTCGATGTCCGCCATGCGATGCGTTATGGAAAGCCCTCGATACCGGACCAGTTAGCTGCGATGAAGGAAGCCGGTTGCAATCGCATCCTGATCGCGCCGCTTTATCCGCAATATTCGGGTGCGACGACGGGAACGGTGCAAGATGAAGCTTATTTAGCTTTGACTAAAATGCGCTGGCATCCGGCGATCCGCACACTGCCCGCCTATCATGACGACCCCGTTTATATCGGCGCGCTAAAGGCATCGGTTGAGGCTTCGCTGGCAAAGCTGGATTTCTCGCCCGACGCGCTGGTCATCAGCTTTCACGGCATGCCTGAGAGAACGCTCTATCTTGGCGATCCGTATCATTGCCATTGCCAGAAAACCGCACGGATGCTGTCCGAGGCGATGGGACGCGAATTGGTGGTAAGTTTCCAGTCGCGCTTTGGCCGAGCAAAATGGCTGGAGCCTGCGACCGACGACACCATCACGCGTCTCGCGAAAGAAGGAAAGACGAAGATCGCGATATTTGCGCCTGGTTTCTCGGTCGACTGCCTTGAAACACTCGAAGAACTTGCCATTCAGGGCCACGAGCAGTTTGAAGAAGCGGGCGGCACGCATTTCGCCTATTTGCCCTGCCTCAACGACAGTCAGGTCGGCATGGATATGTTGGAAAGCCTTATACGCCGGGAACTTTCGGGCTGGATTTGAATAGCTATGCGCTAACGCTCGCGTCAACTTGCCGGGCTGCCTATGTCTGACTAATCAGGACGCTAACAAACAAGAAAAAGGCAGGAGAGAGTGCATGGCTCGTGTGGCAGTAGTAACAGGCGGAACCCGAGGTATCGGCGAGGCAATCAGCCTTAAGCTCAAAGAAAAGGGCCGCGTTGTCATCGCCAACTATGGCGGCAATGATGCAGCAGCCAAGGCATTCTCCGAACGCACCGGCATTGCAGTTTCCAAATGGGATGTGGGTGACCACCAGAGCTGCCTGGACGCATGCGCCGCCATCGAAGCCGAATATGGACAGATTGATATCATGGTCAACAATGCCGGCATCACCCGCGATGCCACAATGGTGAAGATGACCTTCGAGCAATGGGACGAGGTCATCCGCGTCGACCTGACCGGCTGTTTCAACATGGCGAAGGCGGTTTTCGCTGGTATGCGCGAGCGCAAATGGGGACGGATCGTTAATATCGGTTCGGTCAACGGACAGGGTGGGCAGATCGGACAGGTCAATTATGCAGCGGCGAAATCGGGCATTCACGGCTTCACCAAATCGCTTGCGGCCGAGGGCGCCCGTCATGGCGTAACCGCAAACGCAATTGCGCCGGGCTATATCGGCACCGAAATGCTGGCAACGATCCCCGAAAATGTGATGGAAAAAATCGTCGCACAAATTCCAGTAGGGCGTCTGGGTCAGCCCGACGAAATCGCCCGTGGCGTCGAGTTTTTGACCAGCGACAACGCAGGCTTCATCACCGGATCGACATTGTCGATTAACGGTGGCCAGCATATGTATTGATGCCCAGGCGACGCGGGTGAGCAGTATCTACCACCCCCCAGTCAAACGCAGCATGACTATTGCCGGCCACCAGACGTCGATCAGTTTGGAGCCGTTATTCTGGGATGCTCTAAAAGCCGCAGCAGATGGCCAATCGTTACCTATAAATGCACTCGTAGCGCAAATAGACGTACATCGGTTGGAGTCCGAAACGCCTTGCGGCCTAGCCAGTGCGATTAGGCTTTGGCTTGCCGCCAACACCTAAAAAAGTACCGTCACAAAAGCTGTGACGGTACAATTGCGACCCAAAAAGAAATCTCGAATTTCCTGAGGTTGGCAGTGATACTCGGACACAGGAAGGCGGCAGATCCGTTTGGATGGACCGGAGGAGGGATACCGGCAAAAGTCCGATGGGCTTCTTACATCGAGGGAGGGATAGCTCGAAGCACATATGCAAACTGAACCTGCCGCCAGCCTGTGACAAAAAAATGCGCTTAATTGTCCGATCTACCAATACAGCATTTGGCCTATATCGGCGTAATGCCTATAACCCTGCCTCGACCGCAATCCGAACTGCATCGGCAGCGTTCGACGTCGACAGTTTCTTGAACATCAGCATTCGGTGCATCTGAACCGTCTTTTCGCTGAGCGAGAGACGGAAAGCGATTTGCTTTGTCCTGAAACCCTGGGCCATTTGCTGCAAGATTTCGCGCTGTCGCGGGGACAGTCGGTCAACGATTTCAGCGGCCTGTTGCTGGCGAACGACCGCGATACTCTCTTCTTCGGGAAGGACTTCGATTTGCGAACCGACAAATAATTCCAACTTACCTTCGTCGTCAAACAGCGGTGCAATCATCACTGCATTACGAAATGGCGAACCGTCTTTGCGATAATTGATCAACTCCGCCAACGCCGGACGCCGCGCGTGAATCGATTCACGCAGTTTTTCCGTCTGTGAATTTTCGGTGTCAGGGCCGCGTAGGAACCGGCAGTTACGTCCGATAGATTCCTCTTCAGAATAGCCCGTCATCGCGCAGAATGCCGCATTCACGGCAATGAGGGGGTTGTCGGCTTGTAACGGGTCGCTGACGACGGTGGCGATGGGGCTATATCGTATCGCTTCGAGAACCGGGTGCCGCAGTCGCTTTGGTAACGTGGTTTGCATTGTCATATCGTCATCACTCGCAACGAAAATGAAGCATAACGTCCAACTTGGCAAGGGGCGTCGTAATTAGCCCTAATCGGACCCGACGCGTTCCACGTCTGCACCGACGAGTTGCAGCTTTTCCTCAAGCCGCTCGTAGCCCCGATCGAGATGATACAGACGGCTGACATGCGTCTCGCCTTCTGCCACCAACCCGGCAATGACGAGGCTCATCGACGCGCGCAGATCGGTGGCCATCACCGGTGCCCCCGTCAGCGACTTCACGCCATGGACAATCGCAGTACGGCCCTTGGTTTCGATATGCGCGCCCATGCGGTTGAGTTCGGGAACATGCATGTAGCGGTTTTCGAAAATCGTTTCGGTGAGCACGCTGGCGCCATCGGCCATGCACAGCATTGCCATGAACTGCGCCTGCATGTCGGTGGCAAACCCAGGGTACGGCGCCGTGGAAATGGTCAGCGGCTTCAGTTTGCCGTCCGATGCCACGCGGATGCCGGTTTTGGTTTCTTCGACAGTGACGCCAGCCTCGCGCAATGCGTTGACCGTTGCATCCATCTCGTTGGCTTTCGCGCCAACCAGTTCGACGTCACCGCCGGTAATCGCTGCGGCACAGGCGTAGCTGCCGGCCTCGATTCTGTCGCTCATTACGGCATAGGTCGCACCGTGCAGTCGGTCTTTGCCATGGATGATAAGGTCGGATGTACCGATGCCCTCAATCTCTGCGCCCATGTCGACCAAAAGGTTGCACAGATCGACAATCTCGGGTTCGCGTGCGGCATTGTGCAGGACGCAAGTTCCTTTGGCGAGGCTCGCGGCCATCAACGCATTTTCGGTCGCGCCGACCGATACCACCGGAAAGGTGTAACTGCCGCCGGGAATGCCATTTTTGGCAATCGCCTTCACGTAGCCAGCCGCCAGCTCGATTTCGACACCAAAGGCTTCCAGAGCCTTTAGGTGAAGGTCGATCGGCCTGTTGCCGATAGCGCAACCACCGGGCAGCGATACCGTTGCTTCACCTGCGCGCGCGACCATTGGGCCGAGCACCAGAATCGAGGCGCGCATTTTGCGGACCAATTCGTAAGGGGCAACCGTTGTAGTCAGCCGCGTCGCCTGAAGCGTCATGACGCGGCCGAAATCCTCGGGGCGCGATCCCGCGATGGCGGTGGAAATGCCAAACTGGTTGAGCAAATGCTGGAAGCCGTCGATGTCGGCCAAACGCGGAAGGTTTCGCAAGGTCAGCGGCTCATCGGTGAGCAGCGCGCAAGGAAGCAGCGTGAGTGCGCTGTTCTTTGCCCCTGAAATCGGAATTTTACCCTTGAGCGCGTTGCCGCCGCGTACGATTATCTTGTCCATCGCCGGTATTTAGCGGGAATCACTTTTCAGGCAAGCGCTTCGGC
>JANLSY010000266.1:0-5624 GCA_031362665.1 Sphingomonadales bacterium | reverse complement strand
GGCAGATGATACCAAACGACGATGTTCCGCGAAAACCGCCCTGTGAAATCGAGACAGCATTGTCCGACGGACGCGCGATCTGCTTGCGTACAATCCGCCCAAGCGACGAAGCGCGTATCCGTGACGGCATCACCGAAATGTCGGATCGCTCGCGCTATTTGCGCTTTTTCTCTGCGTTCCGTGAACCGCCCGATAGCATCGTTAAGCGATTGAGTGCAGTCGATGGCCACGACCATATCGGCTGGGGTGCAATCCTCCTGGATGGCGACGCATATCCGCCGATTGCGGCGGCACACGCCATCCGGTTAGAGGATGACGACACGCGGGGCGAACTCGCGATTGCGGTGCTTGACGAATTTCAGGGTGTTGGGCTTGCGAGAACATTAATCACCGCAGTGCTGCTCGACTGTCTGGACGAGGATATTGTTGAACTAGAAATGCAGGTACTGGGCGAAAATAGCGCAGCAACGGCCTTGGTGACATCGCTTGGGGCGAAACGTCAGCCAGCATTGGACAGCGTCTCGCATTTTGTACTCAATGTCGAGGATGCGTTGGCAAAGATGCGCGCAACATCGCAGCCGCAGGGCGTGGCGGATGTCCTGCAAATCTTTGCAGCCAGATGAGAAGGCTCGAACTGGACGAAAGTGGTTCCCCGGTAAGGATTCGAACCTCAATAGACGGAGTCAGAGTCCGTAGTCTTACCGTTAGACGACCGGGGAATAAGGGGGCGCCTATATGCCGAGGCTTCCGGACGGTCAAGCCGCTGAATGGGCGGATTTGCCGCACTTTGCAAAAATCTTGATATTTTAACTGGTTCGGATTAACAACGGCGTCAGGTACCGGCGGAATATCCGATCCGGATAGAAAATAAGAAGCGAGTTACGGCCATGGGCGAGAATGTCGCGCCATCGCCGCAAAAGGGACGCGGGCGCAAACGCAAGAAGTCGCCCCGTCGCAAAAATGCGGCACCCAAGGCTGCAAAAATGCAGCAGGCTCCGGCTAGTGCAGCGCTGCGCGTAGAAATTTCCAATATACCTTCGCAGCCCGAAGCCGGCAATTTTCGTCGGACATGGTTTGAGCGCACCGCCTATGCTGCCCTCGACCTCGGCACCAACAACTGCCGGCTGTTGATTGCAAAGGCCGGCGGTGATGACTTCACTGTGGTTGATGCATTTTCGCGAGTGGTGCGGCTGGGCGAAGGTCTCAACAGCACCGGGCGGATGAGTGACGAGGCAATGGATCGCGCGGTCGAGGCACTGTCGGTATGTGCCGAAAAGCTGAAAAAGCGCAATGTCGTGCTTGCCCGATCGGTTGCGACAGAGGCCTGTCGGCAGGCGCTGAACGGCGTAGAATTCATCGAGCGCGTGAAACGTGAGACCGGTATCCATCTCGACATAATAAGTCCCAAGGAGGAGGCGCGGCTTGCGGTTATGGGCTGCCATGCGCTGCTGGAAGCGGGTGAGGGGCCTGCGCTGATTTTCGATATTGGCGGCGGTTCGACCGAACTTGTGCTGGTGTCAACCGACGGGCTAGTGCCAGAAATTCTCGACTGGGTCAGTGTGCCATGGGGGGTAGTCTCGCTCACCGAAAGCGAACGCGGAGGCGATGACAGTCCAGCGGCGTTGGAGGCAACATATGCCGCGATGCGCGACAAGGTTGGGGCGAGCTTTGCCGAATTTGCCGCGCGCCTGCCAAAGGATGGCGGTGACCGCCGGCTACTTGGGACATCCGGGACCGTGACCACGCTTGCCAGTGTCTATCTGAAACTGCCAAGTTATGATCGGAGGGCCGTGGACGGTTTGCATTTACCGACGGCAGCGATGCGCGATATCAGCCGCGAACTTGCACGGCGGACTATCGATGGTCGCGCAGAATTTCCGACTATCGGACATGAGCGTGCCGATCTGGTGGTCGCGGGCTGCGCGATTTTGGAGGCGATTTTCGATATCTGGCAGGGTGAGCGTTTGGGCGTCGCTGATCGAGGTATTCGTGAAGGCATATTGCGGGCACTTATGGCGAGCGATGCCAAACGTCGCAACCGGCGGCATAACTGATGGCTGACAATCTTTTTGGCGGAAAAAACTCTGGCCGAACACTTGCGGGTAAGCAAAAGGTCAAGACTGCGAAGCGGCGCACGGCGGGTTCGACACGCTGGCTCGAACGACAACTAAACGACCCTTATGTCAAGCGCGCGCACGGAGATGGCTATCGCAGCCGCGCCGCCTACAAGCTGGTTGAGCTTGATGAAAAATTTCACATCCTGCGCGGTAAACGCGCAATTGTTGATCTAGGGGTGGCCCCGGGCGGCTGGGCGCAGGTGGTGCGGCGCCAGCAGCCGAAAGCGGCGATTGTAGGTATCGACTTGTTGCCGGTCGACCCCCTCGAAGGGGTCATTCTGCTAGAAATGGATTTCATGCACGACAGTGCGCCCGAGCGGCTGATTGCCGAACTGGGTGGAGCACCTGATCTTATTTTATCGGACATGGCAGCGAACACCGTCGGGCATAAACAGACCGACCATTTGCGCACAATGGGGTTGGTTGAAGCCGCGGTTGACTTTGCTGTGCAAGTTCTGAAACCCGGTGGTGATTTTGTTGCCAAGGTTTTTGCGGGCGGCACCGATCCGGCGATGCTCGCGATCCTCAAATCCAACTTCACTACCGTCAAGCACGCCAAGCCGCCGGCTAGCCGCAAGGGTTCGGTCGAATGGTATGTGATCGCGCAGGGGAAAAAGGCTTAATCGTTAAAGTGTTAAAAAGAGTCAGCTCTGCTTGCGAGCCTTTGCCACCGCATTTTTAAGAGCATCATAACCAAGCGCGCCTTCAAGTATCTGGTCGCCGATGATGAACGTTGGCGTTCCGCTGAAACCGACCTGCTGCATCATTGCAAGGTTGCTTTCGACTTCGGCAATAGCATCGGGCGAGGTGGCGAACTTTTCTGCAGCAACGAGATCCAATTCGGCTTTGACAGCTGCGGAGCGGATGCTTTGTGTGTCGGGTCGTGCACCGCTGAACATCGCTGCACGGAATGCCTTATGCTTTCCCTGTTTCGCAGCCGCCAAAGCCCAGAGTGCTGCGTCGCGGCTCGTGGCGCTTAAGATCGGGACTTCGCGGTAAACGATACGCACGCCCTTGTCGTTTTGGATCAGCTTTTGCACATCGGGGACGCTGGCACGGCAATATCCGCAATTATAGTCGGTAAACTCCACGACGGTAACATCGCCGTTAGTGTTGCCGGCGACGGCGCCTGGAAAGGGCGTCGCCATTTTACTGCCAGCCGAAGCCAGGCGCTTTGCTGCCTCGCGCTTTTGCAGTATTTCGACGGCCTCGGGAATGATCTCCGGATTTTCGAGTATATAGGCGCGTACAATAGCCTCGACCGCGTTGCGCTCACTAGGATTCATGTCCGCGGCAGCGACCGCGCTATCGGCGCTGGTGGTAGCGAGCTCACTTTTCTGTTCGACCGACCCGCGTTCGGCTGAGCTCCCTTTATTTGCGAACAAATAACCGCCTACACCGAGCAGGACGATCACGCCAAAAAGCGCAATTATGATTGGGATGCGGTTACTGCTGACTGTTGTTTCGTTCATATGCGTCGAATTAGCCGCACCGGACGATGCTTACCAGTAATTATCTTACCGTCGTTTTTTCTTCAATTGCGACAGTTGGGCTTCGGCAACGAGGTTGATGTCCTGCGCACGGATCCAGTCAGTAGAATATTCAGGTAATCCGGCCATCGCAGTTTGCGCGTTGGGCAGCGCGAATTGCGGCGCACCTTCCATCAAATAACGCTCTGCACTCGCAAGCGCGGCGCGGGCGGTGTCGCCTTTCTGTTCATAAACGACGCCAAGCTGATACCAGGCAAAGGGGTTCTGGTTATCCTTTGCAACGGCGGCCTTAAGTACTGTCGCTGCCTCGTCGAGATTGGCCTTGTCTTCGGTTGCAACCAATGCGTGACCAAAAATACCGGCAATGAGTGGCTGGTTTCCGGTTAGTTGGACAGCTTTGCGCAACGGCGCGACGGCTTCGACCGGCTTGCCCGATTCAAGCAGAATCTGCCCGTATAGTTCAAGGAAATAAGGGTCGTCCGGCGCCTGTGCCACTAATGCTGAGGATTCCTCCAGTGCCTTTTGCGGATAGGCTGATTTGTGCCACGCATAGGCGCGGGCATAACGGGCAGGCACGCTTTTGTCGCTTTCAGGATAGTCGCGCATTGTCGCTTTCGGCTCAGACAAATAGCCGGTTAGTTTTGCCTTGATACGTTTGAAATCGCTTTCCCATTTCGGGTTCAGCGGCTTGTTCCAGGCCGGGTCGACAGAATAGGTATCTTCGAGCACCGAAATACGCTCGCCTGACAGCGGGTGGGTGCGGCCATAACTGTCTTCCTGCGGGATACCAAGGCGGAACTCGAAATTCTGGAGCTTCTTGAAGAAACTGATCGATCCCTTGCCGGTTATTCCGGCCGCAGAGAGGTAACGCGCACCTGATGCGTCGGCGGTCCCTTCCTGCGCGCGGCTGAAGGCGAGGAATTTGCCCAAAGCCGCCTGTTGCCCGGCGGCGAGGATTCCCATGCCCGCTTCGCCGGCGCCTGCCGCTATGGCGGCGGCAGCGAGAATCAACGTTGCAATGCTAATTCCGCCTGCGGCCTTCGCACCATCTGCATAACGGATGACATGACCGCCTTCGATATGGCCGAGTTCGTGGGCGATCACGCCCTGAACCTCGTTGGCGGACGTCGCGGCATCGATAAGACCACTATGCAGATAGACAATCTGACCGCCCGCGACGAAGGCGTTGATCGACCTGTCGTTTATCAGAACGATATCGACATTGTTGGGATCAAGATTGGCGGCCCTGATGAGCGGTTCAGAAATTTCTTTGAAAAAGGCCTCGGTTTCCGCGTCGCGCAGGATCGATTGCGCCATTGCGGGCTGTATACAAAGCGCCGTTGCAACTATTACGGCAATTGCCGCGCGGAGGCGACGGAATGAGAATAAGGCCATTTGCCATGAATGGCCTCAACCGCCTGAACACGCAATGAAGAAGTTGGGCAAAGAAAAACCCCGCTGGTCCAGGGAGCAGCGGGGTTTCTTAGCTTAATCGGATTCAACCAAACGTGCGTTGCCACCAGCCACTGCGCGGCGTGCCATCGCTGTCGTCGGCTTCGACAGCTTCGACCTTGGCGGAGGCCTTCTTGCGGCTGGCCTTGGGCTTTGTTTCGACCGCTTCATCGGCCGGTGCCACAACTACTTCAACAGCTTCGACCTTGGCCTTACCACGCTTCTTCGGGGCTGGCTTGTCTTCGGCGACGGGCGTTTCAGCAACTTCAACGTCTGCAACAACTTCGGACTTGGCCTTAGCGCGGCTGCGGCGTTTGGGCTTTTCGTCGGCTACTGCCTCGGTTTCTAGCGGTGCTTCGACTTGAGCGGCAGTTTCTGCCACTGCCGGAGCAGCCTCGTCACGACGTCCGCCACGACGGCCACGGCGGGCCTTCGGTGCTGCCTTGGGTTCTTCAGACGGTGCGTCAATAACAACTTCACCCGCCGGCACTTCTGTCTGATCGGCAGGTGCAGTTTCTTGACCTTCGCGCTCGCGACCCTTGCCACCGCGCCGTCCACGACGACG
>JANLSY010000241.1:0-1548 GCA_031362665.1 Sphingomonadales bacterium | reverse complement strand
CGTTGACTTCGTGCTCGCCGCCTAACGTGATAATCGGGCGGACAGTAACGCCGGGTGACTTCATGTCGATCAACAAGAAGCTGATGCCTTCCTGCGCCTTTGCGTCATTGTCGGTGCGGACGAGGAAGAAGCCCCAGTCAGCATGTTGCGCCATCGTGGTCCAAGTCTTCTGACCGTTGACGATATAATGGTCGCCGTCACGCACTGCTTTGGTGCGGAGTGAAGCAAGGTCGGAACCCGCGCCGGGTTCGGAGTAACCCTGACACCACCAGTCGTCGCCCGACAATATGCCTGGCAGGAACCGCGCTTTCTGTTCGGGCGTGCCAAAGGTGTAAATCACCGGCCCGACCATTGATAAGCCAAAGGGCATGGTACCGACGCAATCGGCGTGTGCCAGCTCTTCGGACCATATGAACCGCTGCGTCGGCGTCCAGCCGGTGCCGCCATATTCGACGGGCCATGCAGGTGCGATCCAGCCTTTTTTGGCGAGGATGCGGTGCCATGACAGGAAATCTTCCTTGGAAAGGTCATGCCCCTCGTCTTGAACCGAGCGCAGCTTTTCGGGATAATTTTCGGCGATAAAAGTGCGCACTTCCTGCTGGAAAGCGATTTCTTCGGGGCTGAATTCCAATTGCATGACGACTCTCCTCATAGGCGTTGGTTATCAGATACTGGACGTTTACGTAAACGTCAACTTCGGATTTCACGACATGACTTTTTGAATTGCGAAAACGCCGCCTGTCGAATTTGTACTAGTACACCGAGAAGGCGCAGCATATAGATGCGCGGAGGGGTCGCACCATAATACGATATTTTTCAGTGCATGCTGAACGCATGCGCTCTGGGGAGTGTATATATGATGCGACTGATGTTATCGACGCTGCTGGCAGGCACATTGCTGGCATATGCTGCGCCTGTGGCGGCAAAAGAGGACAAGTCCTCGGCCAAAAAGGCGCAAGACAAGAATATGACCGAAATTCCCGTTTGCACTCGCAAGTTGGGGACCGTCGCCATTACCGAACCCGAAACGCAGTGGTGGAGCGAGCTTGGGCTTTCGAACCCCGAAGCAGTTATTAAGTTTTTCGTCCAAAAGTCTGGTTGCTTTAGCCTTGTTGATCGTGGGGGTGGCTTGGCCGCACGTGCCGTCGAACGCGCGCTGGGCGATTCTGACGAATTGCAGCGCGGTTCGAACATTGGCAAGCGTCAGGTCAAGGCCGCAGATTATGTGATCGTCCCCGACATCATCAGTCGCAACAGCAATTCAGGCGGCAGCGGCATTGCAGGCGGTTTGGCCGGTGCGCTGGGCGGACGGCTTCTCGGTGGCTTGGTCGGTGGGCTAAAGGTTTCCAAGAAGGAAGCCAGTGTCTCGCTCTCTGTTGTCAATGTTCGCACCACTGAAATCGAAGCGCTTTCCGAAGGCTATTATCGCAAATCCGACGTCAGCTGGGGCGCAGGCGGCGGCGCATGGTGGGGCGGCGGCCTTGCCGGGGCTGGCGGCGGCAGCTACCAGAACAGCGATATCGGCCAGGTGATCGTCCTTGCTTATCT
>JANLSY010000218.1:0-7578 GCA_031362665.1 Sphingomonadales bacterium | reverse complement strand
AAGCAACGCAACGGCAGAAAATCCTATCGTCGTCGAACTCTATCAAAGCCAGGGCTGCTCCTCCTGCCCACCGGCCAACGCTGCGGTCAACGCGGTAGCCGACCAGCCGGGCGTGATTGCGCTCAGCTTTGCGGTCACTTATTGGGACCGGCTCGGCTGGAAAGATATTTTCGGCGACAAGGCCTATACGCAGCGCCAATATGATTATGCCCATGCACTCGGCAATGCCAATGTGGCTACCCCGCAAATCATCATCAACGGCAAGACGGCCATCACTGGCATCAAGCGAGGCGAGTTGGCGAGAAACATCGCAGCTAGCGCGCCGGTTGCCAAAGGCCCGACCATAGACTTGGACATGGATAAGGTGAATATCGGCAAGGGCAACGGACCCGCGAATGTATGGCTGGTTCGCTACGACCCGCGAACGCAAAATGTTGCCATCCGTTCAGGTGAAAATACCGGGCGCACATTGCCACACAAAAACATTGTGCGGTCGTTGACCAAGCTTGGCGAATGGGATGGGCCCGCAGCAAGCTTCAACTTGCCTGCAGCTTCCAGCAGCCAGCTTAAAACCGTGATATTGGTTCAGCGAGCCGGAGCAGGCCCGATAATCGCGGCTAAAACAATCTGATTATTCCGCCGGGACGCCCTCTTTATCATTGATGTTCTTGCCCCGGCCAGCCTGTCTTATCTTGAACTGCCGCCGGTTGTTCAGATAGCGGATTGCAACCGCCACCAGAATCAACACCATCACTGCGCAAAGCGCATAGGCGACAACCAGCCTCGTTTCCATGTGAATGCTATACTCCCACGACCCAGTTTTCCGGGCGAATTTGCTATATCAAAAGTTGTAAAATAATGTCGGTTAAGTGGCAATGATATTTCAAGGTAAACCGGTGATTCATTCGGTACTAGTACACAACAGCCACACCCGACTAAGCTGCAATCAGCAGTTTTGCATCGTCCGACATAGTCACTCCATGCCAGTTATCGACGATCAGACAGTCACCTATAGCTGCCTTTTCACCCGCGATCTCTATTTCCCCTGAAAGCGGAATTCCCCAATAGCGGTCGAACCTAGGCAGTTCAGCAAGTTGCAGGTTATTGCCGACCAGCCACAGATTAAAGTGCGGACCATCGACAAGCCGCTGCCCGGAAACAGCATGACCGGATCGCGTATCTGCATAAGGAGTGGCGACGGACACCGACACGCCATCTTCTAAATGCAGTTCGCGAGGCCGCCCATAATCGTAAAGCCGGTACGTGATGTCGGCATATTGCTGTACTTCTACCAAGCTGATGCCTGCACCAATCGCATGAACGGTGCCTGCTGGTATGTAGAAATAATCGCCTGCCTTGACTGGTTTCCAGTCCATCAACCGCTCAATTTCGCCGGAGATCGACGCTGTGCGCAACGCTTCTGCATCAAGCGGCTTTTTCGTGCCCATGCCCAGTACTGCACCAGGCTCTGCATCAACGATATACCAGCATTCTTCCTTGCCCGACGGCATCCCTCGCGCATGGGCTTGGGTATCATTGGGATGTACCTGAATCGACAGTTTTTCCGAGGTGAAAAGCCATTTGACAAGGATCGGTAACTCCTGTCCGGCGGCGCCTTCATACCAGATCTCGCCGATGCGCCGTCCGCCCATATCGCCGAAGGCGGCAGGGATATCGGTCCTTCCCCAAGGCTTTTCGACCAGATGTTTGCTCAGTTTCATTTGTTTGCGCCTATCAGTAAATTTAAGCTTTTGCACCGCACAAAGTCCCGCTAGGGCGTTGCAAATAATAAACCTCTCCCCGGGCACCAAGTTTCACTGGAGCCAAAATAATGACCGAATATGTGACCCGCTCGGGCCTGCAAATTGCAGAAGAACTGGCGTTGTTTGCCGAAACCCGTGCGCTCGCCGGTACCGGAATCGCTACCGACAGCCTGTGGTCTGGCCTTGCCGATATTCTCAACCGGTTTGTTCCCGTCAACCGGGATTTACTGGCCAAACGCGACGCGTTGCAGGCGCAGATTGATTCGTGGCACAAGGCACATCCAGGACCGATTACCGATATGCCCGCTTATCAAGCGTTTCTAATCGAGATCGGCTATCTGGTTCCCGAGCCAGCGCCGTTTGCCATTGGAACACAAAATGTCGACGCCGAAATCGCGACGATGGCAGGACCGCAACTGGTGGTGCCCAGCCTAAATGACCGCTTTGTCCTTAACGCCGCCAATGCCCGGTGGGGCAGTCTGTATGACGCGCTTTATGGCACCGATGTTCTTGATGCGCCGCCAGCCAAGCCGGGCGGTTATGACGCAGAGCGCGGCGCGGCGGTGGTTGCCTATGCACGGCAATTCCTAAATGACACCATCCCGGGCTGGGAAGCTGTTCTTACCGGCGGCTCATCACCGCATTATGTCGCTAAGTCCGAGTTCGGCGAAACGCAGCGCTATCTGTTCAAACAAAATGGACTACATATTGAGATATTGGTCGATCCCACGCACCCGATTGGCGCGACCGATGATCTCGATATCGCTGACGTAATCCTCGAAGCCGCGCTCACCACGATTATCGATCTCGAAGATTCGGTCGCGGCAGTCGATGCGCAAGACAAGGTCGCGGCTTACACCAACTGGCTGGGCCTGATGCGCGGCGACCTTGTCGCCTCTTTTGACAAAGGCGGGCGGACCATGACCCGCGCGCTTGATGCTGACCGCGAATATGATGGACTGACGCTTCCCGGTCGTAGCCTAATGTTTGTGCGCAATGTCGGGCATCTGATGACCAATCCTGCGGTTCTCCTGCCCGATGGCAGCGAAGCGCCCGAAGGCATCCTCGACGCGCTTTTCACCTCGCTGTGTGCGTTGCACGACCTGATGGGCCTCGGCACCCACCGTAACAGCCGTGCGGGCTCAATTTATATCGTCAAACCGAAGATGCACGGCCCAGAAGAAGCCGCTTTCACCAACGACCTGTTCGACGCGGTCGAAGATGTGCTCGGCCTATCCCGCCACACTATTAAGGTCGGCGTGATGGACGAGGAGCGCCGCACCAGCGCAAATCTTGCCGCGTGCATCCACGCGGTAAAAGACCGCATCGTCTTCATCAACACCGGCTTCCTCGACCGTACCGGCGACGAGATGCACACCGCGATGCACGCGGGCCCGATGATCCGCAAAGCCGAGATGAAAACGTCGAGCTGGATTCAAGCTTACGAAGCACGCAATGTCCAAATCGGCCTCGCCTGTGGCCTGTCGGGCAAGGCGCAGATCGGCAAGGGCATGTGGGCCGCGCCCGACATGATACGTGATATGATGGCGCAGAAGATCGGTCACCCCAAGGCAGGCGCGAACACCGCTTGGGTGCCCTCGCCCACCGCCGCAACTCTGCACGCGATGCACTATCACGCTTTTGACGTTTTCGCACGGCAGGCGGAGTTGGCCAAGGCGCCGACACCGGGCCTTGATCCGTTGCTGACCATTCCGGTCGCTCCGGTCGGCCACAATTGGTCCGACGAAGAAGTAACGCAAGAGCTGGAAAACAACGCGCAAGGCATCCTCGGCTATGTCGTCCGCTGGATCGACCAGGGCGTTGGCTGCTCGAAGGTTCCCGATATCCACGACATCGGCCTGATGGAGGACCGCGCGACGTTGCGGATTTCATCGCAGCATATCGCCAACTGGCTACTCCACGGCATCGCGACCGAAGCACAGGTCGATGCGGCGCTTATGAAAATGGCGGCGAAGGTCGATGCGCAAAACGCGGGTGACCCATTCTACGAACCCCTGACATCGGACAGCATCGCCTTTAAGGCCGCCCGCGCGCTGATTTTCGAAGGAATCACGCAGCCTAACGGCTACACAGAACCTTTGCTTCACAAATTCCGACTGGAGAAGAAAGCAGCGGAATGATTGCACCTATGCTGCATGCCTCCTGCCTGTGCGGTGCCACGCGCTATTCGATTAATGGAGCAATCGGCGAGGTCGCGTTGTGCTATTGTGACCAGTGCAAGCGCGCAAATGGCGGCGCTTTTAATGTGGCGGTTCTGGTAAAAAGCAGTCAGATCAGCTTTCAATCCAAAAGCAGAATAGCAGAATTTGAAAGTTCACCCGGAAAATACCGGGCGTTCTGCAAAAGCTGCGGTTCGCCGATTTACAGCCGGCGCGATGACTTACCCGATGTACTTCGGCTTAGGGGCGGCTTGATCGCCGAATTACCTGCTCCTGCAGTCCTCAGCGAGGGCTATAAAGAGAAATCATGGTCATGGTTGAGCCTAAAAGCCGCCGTTTGAACTACACTACTGATCCATCGATTTCTTCATCTGCGCGGCCTTCCAGTCCATCGCCCTACGTACCCGCCGTTCGACCGAGGGATGCGAGTAAAAAGCGATTTCCTCAAACGCCGACGGGCGCGGGTAGCGGTATTCGGCGGTTTTCACCAAAGCCCCCGCCAAAGCGTCAGGCAAATTGACCGTACGTAGCGAATAAGCGTCGGCTTCGCTTTCGCCAATCCGGGTAACGCTGTTCAACGCAGGCTGCGCCAACACCCCCAGCACCGAAACGATGAAGAGCAGGATCGGCAATCCTTCAGCATCGCCGACTTGTGCCTTGCTGCCGAATACGGCGGCGACGCGATTGAATATAAGGTTCGCGAGAAAGAAACCGAGCATAGACAACACCGCAAAAAGCAACACGATCCGCCAGACATGGCCGAGAACATAATGTCCGACTTCATGCCCGGTCACGGCCTTCACCTCGTCGAGCGAGGCCTCCTTCAGCGCCACATCCGAAATCGCGATTCGGCCCGTCCCTAAAACGCCCGACACGTTGGCGGTAAAATTATTCGACTGGCGCGATCCGTCAAACATCAACAGCCGGTCATGCGGGATTCCTGCTTCATCCGCCATCTTGATCAACGCGGTCCTGACCGGGCCTTCGGGCACTGGCTTATATTCGTTAAAGATCGGCTCGATCAGCACCGGCGAGAGCAATATCGTTGCTGCGGCCGCAAACGCCGTGAGGCCACCTGACCACAGCCACCATTTCGCGCCGGCCTTTCGGATAAGCGCGTAGACGCCGAGAAAGAACAAACCGCCCAACACCGCTGAAATGACGATGCTGATGCTGCCTTGTGCCAGAAAGTCAGACAAAGGCTGGCTCGTGCGGCCATAGCTTTTCTCGCGGAAATATTCATCGTACAGCGTCCACGGCAGGGTGAGCAAAGCGGAAATTATGAAATAAGCCGTCGTAATCAGCCATGTCCGCAAAGCCCAACCGCGCTTTTCAAATCGCGCTGCTACGCGGTCGAGAATACCCAAACGCACGATGATCAACGTTACAACCGCGGAAACCACCAGACCCCAAAGCAATATCCAGTGCCCGCCTGAAGTATAGGCGGCGGCTTTCTCCAACGCCGCTTCGCCAAGCCCGTCGATGTAGCGCGCGGTTTCAATCGCTGGATCAAATGTCATTATCAATTCCCTCCGTCTAACTGTGTTAGTTAGATGATACAGCTTCATCTTGCAAGCGCGATTGCGGCAACTTGCCTAACCGCTTCTTGCGTGGTTTATTTGTCTGATGTGGAGGTTGATACTGGCATATGGAGTCGCCCTGGCGGCGCTCGCATTCCTGCTCGAATGGCTGGATTACAAACATGCCGTGCACGCATGGACGACCGAATTTTATGTGGCCTGTATTGCGGTGGTGTTCGTGGCGCTAGGCATCTGGGTTGGCAACCGCCTGACCGCCCGGCCGCGCTTGCATTATACGCGGAACGACGCAGCGATAGCATCGGTCGGCATCAGCGCACGCGAATGCGAAGTTCTCGAAATGCTAGCAGCAGGTCATGCCAATAAGGTAATTGCGAGGCGTCTCGACATTTCACCAAAGACGGTAAAAACACACGTCGCGCGGTTGTACGAAAAGCTTGAAGTCGCCAGCCGGACGCAGGCTATCGGAAAAGCGCGCGAGCTTGATATTTTGCCGTAATATTGGCTGATTTCCCCGAAATCACCCATCTGGGCGATAGATTATCCTGATTGCCCCGTTTTATTCTCCATGGCATCCACAACATCAGGGAGAAAGTTTATGGGCAGAATAATAGTCGTTTACGGCGTCATCGCAGGCGTCACCGTCGCGTTGCTGATGCGGGTCGCCATGACCCTGTTCCCCGAAGGCGGCACGGCGGGGATGGTCGCCGGTTTTTCGTCGATGATCATTGCGCTGACTTTCGTGTTCATCGGTGTAAAGCGCTATCGCGATGTAGAACTCGGCGGCGTCATCCGTTTCGGAAAGGCGCTGGCCGTCGGCTTCGGTATCGCGGCAATTGCAACAATTTTCTATGTCGCTGCGTGGGAGCTATATCTCTATTTTACCAACTACACCTTTATGGATGAATATACGCGCATCGTGCTCGCGCAGGCGCAGAAAGCAGGAAAGTCGGCAGCGGAGGTCGCGGCGCTTGCCAAGGAAATGGATGGTTTCAAAGAATTATATGCGAACCCGATTAGCCGCTGGGCAGTGACCGCGATGGAAATCTCGCCCGTTGCCTTGCTGATGCCGATTATCTCAGCCGCGCTCCTTCGCAACAGCCGTTTCATGCCGGCGAAAGCCGCTACCGCTTGAACCGAGACTCTTCCTGATGCACTAAGCTGCATCGGGGAGATTATTATGCGCGAGTTGACTATCCGTTCGGTAATATTGGGCGGGCTGATCACATTGCTGTTTACCGCGGCCAATGTGTATCTGGGGCTGAAGGCCGGTTTGACTTTTGCTACCTCGATTCCGGCTGCGGTGATTTCGATGGCGATATTGCGGATGCTGCCCGGCGGGACGATCCTTGAGAACAACATCGTGCAAACCATCGCCAGCGCGGCGGGGACATTGTCGGCGATTATCTTCGTGCTGCCGGGGCTGGTTATCCTCGGCTATTGGCAGGGTTTTCCGTTCCTGACCACCGCAGCCGTATGCGCGACCGGCGGGATATTGGGGGTGATGTTCTCGGTGCCTTTGCGGCGCGCGTTGGTCACTGGATCCGACCTGCCCTATCCCGAGGGCAAGGCGGCGGCTGAGGTGCTGATCGTCGGCTCAGCCGAAGGTTCGGGGTCAGAAGAAAACAAACGTGGTTTGACCACCATCGTCGTCAACTCGCTGCTGTCGGCGGGTTTGTCTTTGCTCATCTCGATGAAACTTGTGGCAGGCGAAATTGCAAAATATTTCAAGGTTGGCGCAGGCGCGACCGGCGCTTCGACGTCACTTAGCCTAGCGCTCATCGGTGTGGGCCATCTGGTCGGGCTCTCGGTCGGGGTCGCTATGCTGCTCGGCATGGCGATTAGCTGGGTCGGGCTGGTACCCTATTTCAGCCAAGGCGTATCCGGAGCCGATGCTGCCGAGATCGCCGGGACCGTCTTCCGCGAAAAGGCGCGCTTTATCGGCGCCGGTACGATTGGTGTTGCTGCCATCTGGACATTGCTCAAAATTATTGGGCCGATCATTCAAGGCCTGAAGGGCGCATTTGCTGCATCGGCAGCGCGCGCGGCTGGCGGCGAGATGGCGCTGACCGAACGCGACATTCCGATTAAAATCGT